>NZ_JBJIAA010000025.1:0-52987 GCF_045310695.1 Clostridium neuense | reverse complement strand
GTTCCAGATATAATCTTAATGGCATCAGGTTCAGAAGTAGAACTTATATACAAAGCTCATGAAGTATTAAAGAAAAAGGGAATAGATGCTAGAGTAGTAAGTATGCCATCCTTCGAACTCTTTGAAGCTCAAAGCGAAGAATACAAAGAAAGCGTACTTCCAAAAGCAGTAAGAAAGAGACTTGCGGTAGAAGCAGCTTCCCCTATGGGCTGGTACAGATATATTGGTCTTGATGGAGATATAATTGCAATGAACGACTTTGGAGCCTCAGGAAAAGCAGAAGTTCTATTTGAAAACTATGGCTTTACTGTTGAAAATGTAGTCTCTAAAGCTGAGAAAATAGTATCTCAGAACATTAAATAAAATTCGTAAACCTAAGAGCCTAAATCTTAACTTTCTAAATTCTTTAAGATTTAGGCTTTAACATTTATTCAAAAAATTCTTTTACTTTAAACTATACATAATCTTATTTTAACGTTCCCTTAAACTAAAGTTAAAATTTTACATTTAAAATTGTTGTATAAGAACTTTAACTAAATAATATTCTTATTAATAATTTTAAAGGAGAATTGTAAATGAAAAAAAGACTTTTCCTTAAGTTATCCTGTTCACTTTTATCTATCGTATCCTTTACTTTTCTGACAATACCAAAAGGTCAAGTGTATGCTGCCAAGAAAAATAAGCCTAATCTAATCTTTCCTGTTATTAGCGATGTTCATATAGGGGGCACCAATGCAGATTTAAAATTTAGAAATACTTTGCAAGATTTAAATTGTAAACTTCCAAATTACAATGCCATCGCTATAGTCGGAGACATAACTGACAATGGTGAAGCTAATAACTACGATACTTTTATGAATATACTCAATTCAAATAAAAACCCCTCCGCAGCTAGCATAATAACTATGGGAAATCATGAGTATTATTCAAAAAACTCAACTCTTGCTCAGTGTCAAAACCGTTTTATTTCAAAAACTCATATGCCAGCTTTAAACTATGATAAGTGGATAAATGGATATCATTTCATAGTACTAAGTCCTGAAAATCTAGGAAAAGGAAGCGGAGTTGTAGTTACAGATGAGCAGCTTAATTGGCTCGATGGTAAATTAAGTGAAAATGAAGCTTATAACAAGCCTGCCTTTGTATTTTTGCATCAGCCAATCCCTCATACGGTTTATGGAAGCGATACTTGCGATAACGTAGAAAATCCTGATGAATTAACAGCCGTATTACAAAAACATCCAGAGGCTATTTACTTTTCAGGTCATTCGCATTATTTATTAGAACATCCAAGAACTATGTTTCAAAATGGATTTACCATGTTTAACACTGGTGCTATATATTATATGATGTCTGAAGACGATAATTATGAGCCTAACACACTAGCTGAAGGTTTAGTAGTTAAAGTCTATGATAAGAAAGTAGTGGTTAAATGTAGAGAATTTTCTCAGCATAAGTGGGTAGGAAAAACTTTTACTGTTGATTATCCAGTAACCTTTAAGCCCCAAGATAATAAACCTCCATATTGGCACTCTTCTGCTAAAGCTTTTGTAAACAATATAACTAAAAATTCAGCCGCTATTTCATATCCAAAGGCAAAGGATAACACTCTTGTAACCTCATATAAAATAGTAAATAAAACCACTGGCACTTCATATAAGGTTCTTAATAGTCTCTTATGCACAGAACCAGATTATCATACTTTTGATATAAATAATCTGACTCCAAATACTAATTATACTTTTGATATTTATGCCGTTGATGCTTTTAATAATGTATCTAGAAACAACTTAACAGTAAACTTTACTACAAAAACTGCTAATTAAAAAAGTTAGGAGAGATACTAAATGTCTCTCCCCTAATTAAAATTAATTTACTACGAAATATTCTTGTCTCTAAAGAAAACATATACCTTGAATAATTCCCCTTCTCTTTCAATTTTCATACTTCCACCATGAAGCTCTGCTATACCACTAGCTATAATAATTCCAAATCCCGGATTTTTAGAAACACACTTTTCATATATACACATGTCATAATTAGCAACATTTTTTATTGAAATTCCTATTTTGCCACCAGCTTTTTCTACTTCAATGTAAACCCTTGTGCCATTTAGCGAATATTTTAAAGCATTGACTATAAGCTCCACCATAAGCCTAGATATCTTTTTACCATCGGCACTTATAATTACTTCTTGACTAAAGCTGTTTACTATAAATTTAATATTTTTTTCGATATAATCCTGTGAACATTCGCCAATAACTTGATATATAAGCTCCATAATATCTATATCCTCTTTATTAAGCTCCACCTTCCCACTGTTTAATTTTGAAACTTCAAATAAATTCTCTATAAGTGTTTTCAGTTTTTTAGCCCTATCATATATTATATTTAAATATTCTTCTTTTTCCTTATCAAGTATATTTTCATTTTGATATAATCCAATATAATTTTCTATGGAATTAATAGGAAATTTTAAGTTATTAGACACGTTTAACACAATTTCAGATTTTAACCTTTCATCCTTAAGTCTTTCTTCAATTGCATTTTCATAATCATGCTTTATCAAATTTATATTATGCGCAAGCTTTGATAAATCCTTATCTCCACTTTCATTTAATTCAATAGAAAAATCCCCATCAGCAATTTTATTTGCACTCTTCAAAATATACTCAAAGTAATTCACCTTTTTCATTATATATAAGAAAATAATTACTAAGTAAACTATAAAAAAATCCTTTATACCATAACGTGTAAGAAGCTTTGTTATAAACAACTTAAAAGCGTATACTATTCCTAAAGCACTTAACCTTCTAGAATAAATTACCTCTGACAAAATTGCAGGAAGAATTATTGTTATAATTAAAATTAATGTGTATCTTAACTTCATATTGGATATTGTAAGCTTTCTAATTACTAAATTTATTATTTTACTTATCCATTTTGTATCCAATACCCCACACCACCTTTATATACTTAGGTTCCTTAGGGTTTATCTCTATTTTTTCTCTTATTCTCCTTATATGCACCGTAACCGTGTTTTCACTTTTATAAAAAGGTTCACCCCACACATTTTCGTATATTTGTTTTATTGAAAATACTCTACCTGGATTTTCTGCAAGCAAAAGAAGTATTTTAAATTCTAATGGTGTTAAGCTTACATCTTCTCCATCAACGACAACTCTATTCTTTTCCCTACTAATCTCTAAGCCGTCTATTTTTATTTCATCGCTGCTTATTTCTCCATCCCCAAGCACCAAGTATCTTCTAAGTTGAGACTTTATTCTAGCAACTAATTCAAGTGGGTTAAAAGGTTTAGTAACATAATCATCTGCTCCTACGTTAAGTCCTAGTATTTTGTCCACATCCTCAGTTTTTGCAGAAAGCATTATTATAGGAATATTTTTTGTTTCTCTTATTTTAAGGCAGGTTCTAATTCCATCTAGCTTTGGCATCATTACATCTAAAACAATTAGTTGAACCTCTTCTTTTCCTAGTATTTCAAGTGCTTCAATGCCATTTTCTGCTTTAAAAACCTCAATATCTGTTCCTCTTAAATATATTTCTATAGCATCTCTTATTTCTTTTTCATCATCCACAATAAGTACCTTTTGTTTCATTTAATCTGCCTCCAAGCTTTTAATTTATAAATAAGCTTAAATCTTAAAACTGTTAATATTAAATTCCAGTTTATATGACTAATTTAATATTAAGTTTATGGTGTTATTTTTAGTATTAAGAACATCTTAAACAAGTCTCCTTCTTTTTCAGCATACATCCTTCCGCCATGCAGTTCTGCTATGCCCTTTGCAATTGCAAGTCCAAGTCCTGAGCCTTCAACCTTCGAGTTTCTAGATTCGTCTCCTCTTTTGAATCTATCAAAAATTTCATTAGTATCAAATTTCATTTCATCTTCAGATATACTTTTAAAAGACACTACAATATCATCATTTTCTTTTTTCACTTCTACATATACATTAGTATTAGGCATAGAATACTTTATCGCATTAGATATTACATTTCCAATTAACCTTGACATTCTTTTTCCATCAATATAAAGTTCAACTTTTTCGCTAAAGCTTTTAACCTTAAACTTAATGTTTCTCTCATCATGATAATTTGAGCATTCACCTATTACTTGATAAATTAAAAAAACCATATCTATTTTTTCTCTATTAAGGTTTATTTTGCCGCTATTTACTTCTGAAACTTCAACTAAATCCTCTACAAGATTGTTAAGTTTCTTAGTCTTTTTTTCTACTATTTTCATATAGTCTTCTTTTTCCTCTAAGGATAAATTATCTCTTTTAAGTAAATCCACGTAAGTTAATATTGAAGTAAGAGGTGTTTTTAAATCATGAGATACATTGGTAATTAATTCCGTCTTTACCCTCTCATTTTTTATAGCTTCTTTAAATGCCTTTTCATAGCCATCTCTTATTGAGTTTATCTTGATTGCAAGTTTGTCCATATCAATATCTCCTGATTTTTTAATCTCAAGTGACAAATCTCCCTTTGCTATTTTTTCTGTATATTCTAAAGTATATTTAAAATTTTTTATCTTTTTTAAAGAAAGTAAAAATACTATAAAAATAAAGAGTATAAATGTAAAATCTATTGGTTCTTCTAATAAAATAATCTTTTTTATGAAATAAGACGGATCTTCTCCACCATCTACTACATAGGAAATAGTTAAATAAAAAACCAAAGTAACTGAAAATATGATGATTGCTTTTTTATATGGACCTTCAAAAGATAATTTTTCACAAACAAAATCAAACTTAAGCTTAAGTTCTATACACTCACTTTTTATATCACTTAAAAATTTCTTTATACCAAACTTTCTTATATATAAAAGTAATGAAATTAAATACAGACCCGCAGCTACAATTAATGCTACTAATAGCTCAATATTTTTACGTGCTATATTTATTTTTAAATTTATATCATACACTAAACCATCTACAAGTACATCTCTTTTATCAAACCAATAGTATACAGTCATATCCATATACACATCTCCGACGCTAGGTTTAGCTCCAGTAAGAGCAGCATACTTAGGGCTTGGAATCTCTACACCTCCACCTACCATTACGCGACTGTTGTTATACACATAAGCATTTTTCTTTATATAAGCTATAATATTTTTATCAATATCCGCTTTAATTTCTTTGTTCACTTTTAAATCTGCTAATGTCCAATATTCCCAAAACACCTTGTGCTTTTTATTATCTACAACAACAAATCTAACTGCATCGCTATCTCCTCTACCATAATAACTTTTAAAATCGTGCTTTTCAAAATCTTCTTCTTTAATTTCACCATCATTAATTTTAAAAAAATGATTTGTATACTCACCTAATTCCTTTTCATAGCCTTTACTTAAATCAGTAAGTTTGTCGTGCAGCGCCCATTTCCTATTAAACCAATTTTTATAATTGTCACTTGCATAAAAGTGATAATCTACTATACCTACCGCTATTAACAAAATAAGCAGCATAACGCTTCTCCTTAAAACTCCACCTATAAAAACTTTTTTAATAATTTTCAATAAAATTTTGCACGGATTCCAAAAAGGCATTCTCATACAGTTAATACCAATTCTTATAATGCGAGCTTTTATATCACTTATCAATTCTATTATTCCAAACTTTTTTATGTAAACCAAAAGTGAAATCAAATAAATCAAAGTAACTATGCCCAACGCACATATTAACGCTGCCATTTTACGTGCATTATTTATATTTATATCTATGATTTTTAGTATATCATCTGATGAGTAGTCCCTTTTATCCAGCCAATAATATGTTGTCCAATTAGTAATATCAGTTTTCTCCTCACCTGGATTCTTTGGAAGCATGCTAATATATCCATTTGCATAATTTTGTCCATATTTAATGTATGTATAAGAATTTTCACTTATATAGTTTTCAACATTACTCTTATTAATATTAACTTCTTTAGGCTCATATTTCAAAATATCCTTATAAGGCCAATCTTCCCAAAACATTTCTCCACTTGTATTATTTATAGTAACAAACCTAAATAACATTTTATTATTTTTGTTATCATGCTTCTTATAAAATTCATACTGAGTTTTGAAAAAGCTGTCTTCTCGTTTAGATTCATCTTCAACTCCAAGGCATTTTATACGTTCATTAAAATATTCCTTGTATTCTTTAACCATATCTTTTAGTTTATCTTCTACTATTTCATTTTTATTTCTTAAATTTTCAAATTCCTTGTTCTGATAAAAGCTATAACTTAACATGCCCGTTACTACAGACAAAATTATTACCAAAATAAATCTTCTCAAATTACTTCCCACAAAAACTTTTTTCAACAGTGATAGCAAAACTTTCACTACCCTTCAATTTTATATACGCCTGCCTTAGGCATTTTTAAAAAAATAACATGTCCATCTTGCGGCTAATTTTGCGTACTACTTCGTCAACCGAACCCGCTAAGACTACCCAGTATTAGCGAAACCTGCTTCCTTGCATTACACAAAATTAACTCGCAATCTGGATTTGTTATTTTTTTTCAAATGCTTTATAAACAATTTTACTACCTTTCTCACTATTCTTCCAAACTTTTATTTCAAAGCTATAATTAAGTAATTGTATTTTAGATTGCTTAACTCCAGTAATAATACTTGAAAATGGTATATAACTTAAAGTCTTTATTATTGCTGGTGTAATTATTGACACTAAAATGCAAGTTAAAATTCCAAGTATTAAATAATCATGTATAAGAAACTTTATTTGCAAATACTGAACTACATGATTAATAACTATAACATGTGCCATATATGCACAAAAAGAAAATCTACTTATGAAGCTCATAATCCTATACAGACTTATTTTTTTCGAAAGCATTATTCCTGCTACATAAAAAGCTGATATTGAAAAACAATAGTATGCTATTGATAAACTTCTTACAAACTTAAAAGAATTGATTTCATTTAAATATTCATAAGTTAAAAGAAGCCCATAAATTAAAAATATTAACATCCTACATTTAACTAGCTTTTCTTTAATAAATTCATAATTCAAACCTAAATATATACCAAGCACAAGGTACAAATACCAAAATACAAATGAAACATTTACTATTTTCTGCTGAAGCTCTGTTGGAGCACCAAATATTAATTTTCCAACATAATCACTTATTACATTGTTATATTTATTTACTTCATAGTACAAAACTACAAGACCTATAAAAACAATTATTCTTATAATAACTTTGCTTTTATGTATTCTTTTAGCTACATAAAAAATCAATGGAAATACTAAAAAAAGTCTTATAACCATGCCCATATACCATAAATGGAAGGCTCCGTTTCCTGCAAGGATTTCAATTATAAAATCACTAAAACGTTCAGTATTATTCATAAAATACATATTCAAAGCAGACCAAATTATATATGGGATAAATATATATTTAAATTTTTTAAAATAAAAATCTTTTAAATTAAGCTTATCTCCATATGCTCTAAAAAACAAAACACCACTAATAAATAAAAATATTGGCACAGCTGGTTTTGCTATTACATATAAAAATTTTAAAATCCCGTAATCTAAAAAATAGAGGTTTTTAACATTTGAATATCCTCCTATAGTATGCTGGGCCACAACAAATATAAACGCCGCTGCCTTTAGTACATCAATTTCTTTTATTCTCTCCTCATCATTTAATAGCGTGTTCTTCATTAAATTTCACATCCTAAATTTTATTCTGTACTTTAATTTTAAGGATGAAAAATTACAAAGCAGCATAAAAAATTATGAAGATTTTCTTAAGAAAAAAAAGAAGTGAAGTAATAATGTTTCGAAATATTAAATAAAATTAATAAATCTAAGAGTAAAAATCCTAAAAATCTAAGAACTTTCAATAACTCGCTGAGAAAATGCTCAAACAGATTGAAAGTAAACATATACGAGGTTTGGACTTTAGTCCATTATCCTTCTTATCTTAAGCTTTTAAGAATTTTTGCTCTAAGATTTATACAATTTTATTTAAACCATTTCTTCAACATTATTACTTCACTTAACCTAAAAGGAAAGTTTTTCTCCATTTCATTACGAAAAATTTGGGTGCACATAAAAGCTTAAAAGTACTGACAATTCACTGTTGCTTAAAAACACTAAAATTATTTTCATGCTATTTTAATTTATAAAGCAAAAACAATCAAAACACTTGCAGCTATATATATAATTGAATATATTATGAGCCCATATTTATATACTTTTGCTTCAAGTTGTTTGTCTCTATTTGGTACATAAAAACTTTCTTAATTAGCTTGTTTTGCTAATTTTCTTTCCAAAACAATTTCACAAATAATATAAATTAAAAGCGAGATTATAATGAATGATAAAAACAATAAAAGTTTTTTATCATTATCATCAGTTAATTTTGAAAATCCAAATACTACTACAAAATTACAAATAATAAAAGCAAAAGCTTTTTTAATATAATCATATAATCTTCCCCAGCTTCCATCACTATAACTAGCTGTTTTATAAAAGCTAAACAGCTTTTTATCCATTTAAAATTTTTCTCTTTCTAATTTTAAATTTTGCAGCATAAAGTACCCTTGGGATAATATGCATACACCAAAGTAGTGAAATTCCAAACATAGTATCATAGCATAAATTAAGCAAGAACAAATGCTTACCAAAGTCGCAGTGCCCAGCTCCTATAATAGGTAAAACAAACTGTGAAGCTCCAGCTACAAGAATAAATATTATCATTAAATTTAAAAGCTTTATATCTCTTTTCTTACTTGTTATAAGATAAAATAATGAAACTCCAAAGTACATAATTGAAAAGACTATAAAAACATAAACATTGTGATGAAAAGCTTGAAATTTATCTATAAGCTCAATTCTAAAATTATTAACTAATTTTTTAGAATCTTTTTGGTTTTTTTCAAAATTCCAATTTCCTGGTTTATTAAACGCATATGCATTATTAGCTGAATCTTCTATTTTTTCCCACATCCTACCTGGATGACTTAAATAAAATCCAAGTATCTTCCAATTTGAAATTTTAGGATAAAATTCTTTCATCATGTCCTTCCCCAAAGGATCGAGTCCTTTATCTTTATTATAAAAGGAATGCCCATTAAAAATCACAAGCTTTTTATTTAATCCAAGTTCCGTTAAATCTTTTTCAGGTGTTTTAGATTGCTGTAAAACGCCGCAGAAAACTGACTGAAATAAATTATTTTCCTTAATGGTATTTGTTAATGAAAAATAAGAAATAAAACAAAATACAAATACAAACACCGAACCTATTAAAATTTCTTTTCCATACCTTAGCTCACTATAACAAACATATAAACTTCCATATATTATTAACATAAAAATAAATAGAGGCAAATTTTGTGACTTAGCAGTTAAAAACCCCCCAGATGCTATAAAAAAATATACAAAATCTCTTATCCTCGGCTTACTCATAGTTATCAAACGCAAATAAGTTCCTATAGTAAGAAAGAAAAAAATTATAGTACCTGCTTCTCCATAAAAAGAATTAAAATAAGCAATATAACAGGTGCTAGTAAAAAATAAAATGATAAACACTCCTGCAAAAAGCTTAGTAACTTTAGAAAGTCTATTATATCTTAATACTAAAAATATTCCTAATAAAAATGCCGCACAATAAAAAAAGGATAAATATCGAATATCGAATATATTAGACCTAAAACCATTCACAATTAAAAAAAGTACTACTGCAAACTTTACAAGCACAGCTTCAGAAACCCAATCCCAGTAAAAAGGTAAAAACACACCTGGATCTGTTACCAAATACTTAGCATGCATAAAGCCATCATAAATTTCATGATAATTTCTTCCCATTTCGTTTAGTCCACCATATACCATAAGTCTATCAAAATCACCATTATTATACCTACCAATAATAGGATAGATAAATAGTGTATTTAAAAGTATAATTCCTATTATAACTAAGATGACCGTTTCAATTAAACAGTTATTTTTTATATAATTTATTTTTTTCAATATTAACCTCATCAGCTAGTATCCTTCCAAATAAAATTCTATGATACTTCATCATTCTTTAAATTTTCTTCAACTTCATATTCTTTCATTTTATCTTCACCCTTTATCTTACTGTCTATTATATATAGTGGTCTATTCTTAGCTTCATCTGAAACCCTGCCTATATATTGTCCTATAATACCAATACTAATAAACATTAATCCAAACATAATAAAGTTAACAGCCATTATTAAGCTTAAGCTTAAAACATGTGAGTGTAGCAATAAATTTTTTATTAAAATATAGAGAGTGGAAATTAAACCAACTGAAAAAATCACTCCTCCTAAGCCCCCTACAACTGTCATTGGAGTATAGGAAAAAGCTGTTATACCATCAAAAGCTAATTTAATCATTTTCCTTAATGGATATTTACTTTCTCCTGCAAATCTTTCCTGACGTTTAAACTCAACAAAAGTCTGTTTATAACCAACCCAACTTACAAGACCTCTCACATATCTATTTTTCTCTGGCAGTGAATTTAATGCATCGCAAACCTTCCTATCTATAAGCCTAAAATCTCCTGCATCTACTGGAATATCTATACTTGTCATACGTCTAAGTAATCTATAAAATATTTTGGCTGTAAATTTTTTAAAAAAGCTTTCGCCCTCTCTTTTGGATCTTCTACCATATACAACTTCATAGCCCTGCTTCCATTTTTTAATCATCTCTAATATAACCTCTGGAGGATCTTGCAAATCTGCATCAATCACTACTATAGCTTTACCTGCTGCTTCCTTCATACCTGCTGTTATAGCCGCCTGATGACCAAAATTTCTAGAAAAGTTTATAAGTTTTATATGCTCATCTTTCTTACACATTGCTTCTACCATATATCTTGTTTTATCAAAGCTGCCATCATTTACAAATATAATTTCATAATTTTCCTTAGAAGCTTCCATTACTACTTTTAGTCTTTTGTAACTCTCTTCAATTACAGCTTCTTCGTTATATAGTGGTACTACAATTGAATATATTATTTTTCCTTTCATATAATTCTCCTTTTCTACTTTATAATTATGTTTCAAAATCATTGAAGATAATTAGGACTATATTTCTATATATTAGATACGGTAAATGGGGGAAAATTTTACCATATGGTGAGCAAACATAAAAATTTACATATAAAATAATTATTAATATATTATGCCCATATAATGTATTTTAAAGCATAAAAGTTAAAAACTTAATAAAAAAATTATTAAGATTCTTTTAAGTTTTTGCTATAAGTGTCTCTATAATTTATAACGTTATATCTTATATTTTATAACGTTGAATTTCAGCGGTTATAAGTCTATAATAAATTTGTCATACTATAAAACAATATCTAATAAAAAGGAGGATTTATTGTATTGAAACATAAAAAAGCCACCATCTCCGATATAGCTAGAACTATAAACGTATCTTCAATTACAGTTAGCAGAGCACTTAGAGGCGAAGATGGTGTAAGCAAGGAACTTAGAGATAAGATTATTTTTAAAGCTAAAGCTTTAGGGTATAAAAAATCAAAAAATAACGTTAATATTTTAATTCTTCATGAAAAAACAAACCTACAAGATAACCCAAACTTTAATTTTACTCTTCAATGCATAGAAACAAATCTTCAAAATAGAAATGCTGAATACAGTATAGAATTTGTGTCAAAAGATAAGCAGAATCAAAAAGAGCTTCCATATAAACTTTTAAAAGGAAATTATTTTGATGGAATACTATTTATAGGAAGGTTTAATGAAGACTACATAAACTTTTTAAAATCAAAAGTAAAATGTCAAGTTTCATATGCAAACTACTCCCCTTCTCTGGACTGTGACACTGTAAGATTTGATGCTGCAAATGTTACTTACAAGCAATGTATATACTTATTAGATAATGGACACAGACGTATAGGCTTTATTGGAAATTTATCAACATATATATTAGGTGAAAAGGTACTTGGCATGAAAGCCGCTATGAACAAATATAAGCTTCAAATAAACAAAGAATTTTTTATAGATAATAAAGCTGATGATTTCAATAAAAAATTATTAAAAATTTTAACTCTTGAAGATAGACCTACAGCAATTATATGTCAGGGTGATTTAACTGCGCTAAAGGTAATAAAATTGCTGCATGAAAATAACATTAAAGTTCCAGAAGATGTATCAATAATAGGTAAAGGTAATCAAGAGGTAGCCTCGATATCAATACCTGCTCTTACAACCATAGACATTAATATAGAATATTCCTGCAACAGTGCCATTGATCTACTCATGAAAAGAATTAATGATTCTGAAAAACCTTATGAAAATATAACCATAAACGGCTTTTTAATAGAAAGAGATTCAGTAAAAAAACTCACAAAAGGAGAATATGCATGAAAGAAAATATAATAATCAATTTCTTTAAAAAAAACAAGCTTAGATACTTCATTGGCTTAATATTTATGGTTGCTTCATCATACATACAAACTTTATTTCCAAAAGTACTTGGAGACACTATAGATATTTTAAAAAATCGTAATTTTAAAAGCATGAATGTTAATTCAAACATCATTTATATGATTTTAATTGCCTTCTCAACCTTTGTATGTACCTTTGTATGGAGAAACATGGTCATGGGTGGCGGAAGAAAACTTGAAAATAATATAAGAGAGAAGCTTTTTGATCACTTTCAAAAGCTATCACCTGAATTTTATAACAATGAAAAAACAGGCAACCTTATAGCCTATGCTATAAATGATATTTCCGCTGTAAGAATGACCTTTGGACCAGCTACAGCTATGTCAATAAATGGTCTTGTAATATGCGTTTCTTCAATCTACTCTATGGTAGTTAGCATAAGCTTCAAACTAACTTTAATGTGCCTTATTCCAATACCTTTTATAGTAATCATAATGCTTAAAATAGGTAAAATGGTTCAGCATAGATTTAGAAAGGTTCAAGAAAACTTTGCAAACATATCAGATAGAGTACAGGAAAATATAAATGGAATACGAGTTATAAAGGCTTATGTTCAAGAAGAAAAAGAAGTTAAAAATTTTGAGGCACTCAATGATAAAATGATGAATTCAAACTTAAAATTAGTCAAAATCTCTTCTGCACTTTCTCCAATAATTGAACTTTGCTTTAGTATAAGCTTTGTTTGCAATTTAATTATAGGAGGAAACATGGTTTTAAAAGGTCAAACTTCTTTAGGAGATTTCGTTGCCTTTAATACTTACATATCAATGATTATGGCACCGGTAATGTCTATAGGGCGTGTAATTATTGTCTTCCAAAGAGGAATGGCTTCCTTAAAAAGACTTAACAAAATATTTGAAGTAAAACCTGCTGTTGTTGATGGAAATGCTATGCTTGAAAAAAACATCGAAGGAAATATTGAATTTAAAAATTTAACGTTTTGTTATCCAGGCTCTAGCAAAAAAGCTTTAAACAATATAAATCTAACCATAAAAAAAGGTTCTACAGTAGGTATTGTTGGAAAAACTGGTGCTGGAAAAACAACCTTAAATAATTTACTTCTAAAGCTTTATAACGTAGAAAATGGAAAAATATTTTTAGATGGCGTTGATATAAATGACTACACACTCAATTCTATAAGAAATAATATTGGTTACGTACCACAGGATAACTTTCTGTTTTCTGCAAATATAAAAGAAAACATTAGCTTTTTTAAAGATATATATAGTTATGAAGAAATTAAAAATTCAGCTAAAGCAGCATGCATATATGAAAGCATAATTAACTTTCCAAATGGTTTTAATACAATCCTTGGCGAAAGAGGAGTAAACATTTCTGGAGGTCAAAAACAAAGGATATCTATAGCAAGAGCCGTAGTTAAAAATCCTCCTATATTAATACTAGATGATTCCTTGTCGGCAGTTGACGCTGTAACTGAAACTGAAATACTAGATAATCTAAAAGCTATAAGAAAAAATAAAACAGCAATCATAATTGCCCATAGACTTTCCGCTGTTAGGGATGCAGATGAAATAATAGTGCTAGATGAAGGTACTATAGTAGAAAAAGGCACTCATGATGAACTTCTAAATAAAGGAGGTATATACTATGACATCTACAGAGAACAGTTCAAGGATAAACAATCAGAAGCCTCTTAAAATGCAGAGTTTTAAAAGGCTCTTAAAGCTTACGCTACCTCACATAAAAAAAATTATACTTGCTTCTATTTGCGTACTTTTGATAAATGCTGCTGATTTACTTAAACCTTATATATTAAAAATAGTAATAGACGATTTTCTAGTTTCTAAAAAGCCTCAAGCCGGCCTATATTCCATAACTTCAATGGGAATTTTATATTTTTTAATAGTAGCCTTTGGTGGACTTTTTTCAATAAGCGAAGCCAATTTAATAAATAGAGCAGCTCAAAGTATTATGAAAACCTTAAGAAGTAATGTATTTAAAACCATACAGCTTCTCCCTTTGTCTTATCTTGATAAAACTTCTTCTGGAAGACTTATAACAAGAGCAACAAATGATGTAGAAGCTTTAAGTGAAATGTACACAGATGTAATAATAAACTTATTTAAAGATGTGTTTCTTTTAATAGGAATTGTTTATGCTATGCTTTCCATGAATATAAAACTATCCCTCGTATCTTTTTCAGTAATACCTATTATGCTTTTTATAATCTTTGCTTTGAAAACTAAAGTCAAGAAAAATTTTGTAATAATGAAATCACTAATTGGAAAAATAAATGGCTTTATGGCTGAAAATATTTCTGGAATGAAACTTGTGCAAATTTTTAGGGCAGAAAAAGAAAAGAAGGAGGAATTTTCAAAGCTTAATGATGAATACTTCGATGCAACCTTATTTCAAGTTTTTCTTAACAGTTTTCTAAAACCTGCTTCAACTGTATTTCAAAACCTTTCAATAGCAATTATTATTTGGTACGGTATGGGAAAAATTGCACAAGGCACTCTTCAAGTTGGAGTTTTGTATGCATTTACTACCTATATAAGACAGTTCTTTGATCCGGTTTCAGATCTTGCAGATAATTACACCACAATACAATCTGCTTTAGTATCTGCTGACAGAATTTTTGAACTCCTTGATCAAAAGGATATTCTTGAAAAGCTTAATGAAGGAGTTTCCATAAAACATATGGAAGGAAAAGTAGAGTTCAAAAATGTTTGGTTCTCCTATAACGAAAAGGACTGGATACTTAAAGATTTAAGCTTCACCATAAATAAAGGTGAAACCGCTGCCTTTGTAGGTGAAACTGGTGCAGGAAAGACTACTATAATAAGCCTTATAAGCGGTTTTTATAAGATTCAAAAAGGTGAAATATTAATTGATGGAGTTAATATAAACGATATAAGACTTGAAGATTTAAGAAGAAATGTAGCTGTTGTACTGCAAGATGTATTTTTATTTTCTGGTGACATTGAAAAAAACATCACGCTAAATGATTCAATTGATAATGCTTTAATTGATAAAGCTATAAAAAACTCATATTCCTCTAAATTTATTGAAATGATGCCAAATAAAATTCATGAACCTGTTATGGAAAGAGGAAGTACTTTTTCTGCAGGTCAGCGACAGCTATTATCCTTTGCAAGAGCTATAGCCCATAACCCATGTATTTTTGTTTTAGACGAAGCCACTGCCAATATAGACACACATACAGAAAAGCTTATTCAAAAAGCCATAGAAAATATTACAAAAGAAAAGACAACCTTAGTGATAGCTCACAGGCTTTCGACAATAAGAAATGCAGATAAAATAATAGTTTTAAAGCACGGTGAAATATTAGAAATTGGAAATCATAATGAACTTATGAGTAAGGATGGATATTATAAAAAGTTGGTTTATGAAAGCACCAAAGAAATAGCAATAAGTTAAATTTAAAGCATAACCCTTTAGGATTTATTTTTGTTTAATTTTATAAAACATCTATTAATAACATATACAGTAACACAACATATAATAATGAAGGCTGAAGCATGTTTAACCTATTTAGATATTGAAATTTATATGCACCAAAATGACACCTTCCGGGCATTTGGTGCAGCCAAATTTCAATAGTTGAAGTGTTCACTAACGCCTAAGTTTTTATCCAAAAATGCCAGAGAAGAAATTTTTAATTGAATCCCACGCTTTACTAAAGAATCCCTTAGCCTCATCACTTTTAAGAATCGATCCTAATTTGTTTGCAACACTATTTAGTTGCCCTTTTATTTTACTATAATTTAGATTTAAGCCATTTATTTTATTCATTACATCGGTAATTTTACCTATATCGTCTTTACTTAAATTATAGTTATAATTGTTGACTACATTTTCTACTATTTTTTGAGTTTCGGCTTTATCATTAGGCTTCTTTTCAACTACTTCCTTTTTAACCTCATTCATTAAGCCAGCTGCTTTATCCTTACCAATTTTCTGACCAAGATCACCCGTAGTTACTAATTCTTGATTTGCTGCTTCTTTGTTTGCTTCACTTATCTTGCTTCCACTTTTGCTGGTTTCAAATCCCTTTAATATTCCTGTTAGTGCAGCTGTACCTGATACATTAAAAGGTGCTGCTGCTACAACATTTGCATTTTGTATTCCTGCTGTAATAAGCGCATTTTTTATCATATTTCCATTAACCCAGTATATATTATGAGTGCTCACATTCAAGCCACCACTGCTAGTAGGTTCTATATATGAACACGATATAGACTTTGTTCCTATCTGATTTTTAGAAGCAGTATTTCCTAAATATTTTCTTTCCTCATCTATATTTACTTCTATTACATTTGCATCGTCCTTAGTCACTCCAAAGTATTTAAGCATGTCTTGTTTTTGTTGATCACTTAAATCTCCTCCTAAAGTGACACTTTTATAAGCATCTGCACTAACCTTTGTCAAAGGCGCACATACTAATAAAGATGAAGCCAAAATTCCCGCTAATACCCTACTTACAATTGCTTTAAATTTCATAATACAAGTCTCCTTTTTACTATATATTGCATCTAAAGATAAACCATCTTGAAACTTAAAATTTATTTGTACCAAAATGCTCTCCTCAGGGCATTATGGTGCACATGAATTTCAATAATTGAAACGGTTTATCTATATATTATATACTAAAAATATTATCTATCAAATATAAATGATTTTATAACTGCAAAATATTCTCTTACATATGAGTTAAGTACAATGCCTGGATGAACAGGTGCTGGAATACCATATACCTTAAATCCAAACCTTTCTGCAAGCATTTTTGCTCTAAATACATGAAAATTATTTGTAACAAGTGCTATTTTAAAATCACGCTGTCCATATAATTTCTGGAGTTCTTTTTTTGTATTTTTTAAGTTTTCCATAGTGTTTTTAGATTTATCCTCTACTATTATTCTACTTTGATTTATACCATGTTTAAGCAAAAAATCTTTCATAGCCTCAGCCTCTGGTATATCTTCTCCAGGACCCTTACCCCCAGAAACCACCACCTTAATATCTGGATATTGATTTAAATATTCAAGTCCCTTTTCCATTCTCTGACAAAGTGCTAAAGTCATGGTTTTTCCTCTAACTGCTGCTCCAAGTATTACAACAAAATCAGTTTTTCTATTGCTCTTTTCAAATGAATTATATATGAGCATACTTTCGATTGCAGCAAAAGAAATTAAAAATATTATAATTAATAATCTAAACAAATTTAAAATATTACTAGACCTCCCTTTAAAAATACTCCCTTTAATTTTGATCTTTAAAATTCCAATTACTATAAGAATGAAACCTATAAAGGCAAAAAATGATGAAAAATTAATTATAAATCCAAAAGTAATAAGACATGCTGCAAAATAAATAATATTAAAAACTCCTAATATAACATAAAATATTCCTAAGTTCCTCTTAAACATATTTTTCACCCCCAAGACTTAATTTATTTTATCACAAATTAATTTTTAAGTAATACTTTATTTTATATTTTAATCTGATAAAATAATATAAATAATACTTACTTAAAAGGAGAAGTAGTTATGACTTTTTTTAATAAAAAGCATGTTAATATATTAATTGTTGATGACGAGGAAAGTATAGTTGAATTTATAAAAATGGGGTTAGAAAATGAAGGATATACTGTACATACTGCCTACAATGGCATAGAAGCTCTTTCTACTGCATTAGAAATAAAACCAGAACTAATAATACTTGACATAATGATGCCTGGAATGAACGGCTATGAAGTATGCTCCAAAATAAAAAAATCAATAAGAACCTCAATTATAATGTTAACAGCAAAGGATGACATTGATGATTGCGTTCTTGGACTTAATCTTGGGGCTGATGACTATATGGTAAAACCCTTTAGCTTTAAAGAATTACTTGCAAGAATTAACGCTAGGCTCAGAAACACTTTGCCTGAAGTGCTTCCAAAAACTAATATTGGAAATTTTATAATAGATGATGCCGCTCATGAAATAAGTTTTAACAATAAAATATTAAATTTATCACCTACAGAATACAACTTACTAAAATATTTACTTACTAACAATGGAATTGTTTTAAGCAAAAGTATCATTCTAGAAAAAGTTTGGGGATATGACTTCAACGGTGAAGAAAACATTGTTGAGGTTTATATAAGATATTTAAGAGATAAACTTAATGACAAGGAGCACAATATAATTTGTACTGTAAGAGGTGTTGGATATAAGGTGGTTATATAATGAAAAAATTATTTAGCATTCCTAAACAAAAAAGCTTAAAGTTTCAGCTTTTAACAAGGATGTTCCTACTTTTAATACTCTTTCTTATAATAGCAGAAATATTTCAATATGCTTCTTTAAAACATTACTTATGTAAAAGTAAAGAACAGGTTTTGGAATCACGCATGCATAATATATCCAAGACTATGATGAATCTATATTCAAAAGAGGATATAATAAGCAATGCTGATGAGCTTGTAGAAAATAGCGTTGATTTTGGTATAGCCTCTTCTGTTATAGATAGTGATGGAAACGTAGTATCTTCTAAAAGCAATTACAAACACGGAGCTCCAGCACCACAGCTTACTCAAAATGATTACAAAACTATAATGCATCAAAAAGGGAATCTTGAAGGATATGCATTAATTAAAAACACATATGGTAATTTAGACTTAGTCATATGGAGAAAAATCGGAGACTTACATTCTAGTTCTGGACTAGTTCAATTAAGTACTGAGGCTGATCCAATTATGTCTATACTTTACAAGCAACTTTCTACATACATATTTGCATGCATTATTATTCTAATTCTAGGTGTTATAATAGGTGGTGCAGTATTAAAACACACTTTAAATCCTCTATATAATATGACTAGTACTGTAAAACAGATTACACCTCAAGAACTCAACAAAAGACTTCCTGTAAATAACAAGCAATTAGAAATCGACAGCCTATCAATGGCTTTTAATGGAATGCTTGAACGTATAGAGACCTCCTTCAAAAAAGAAAATGCCATAAAAAAGAAAATGCAGCAGTTTATTTCAGATGCTTCACATGAACTCAGAACTCCTCTCACCTCTATTAGAGGTTTTGTTGAAGTTTTGCTTATGGGAGCCGCCAAAGATGAAAAGAAACTCAATACAGCTTTAAATAGTATTTTAACAGAAAGTGAACGCCTTACCGAGCTTGTAAATGAACTTTTAATATTAACTAGACTAGATAGAAAAACAGAATTAGAAATGTCAAAGCAAAATATGAAAAGCATAATAGAGGATATTTATCCCCAACTAAAAATTCTTTCAAAAGATAGAAAGATAAATCTTATTTTAAATGAAGATATGTATTTTTTAGGAAACAAAAATCAAGTAAAACAAGTTATATTTAATATCGTTCAAAATGCCATAAATCATACAAATGAAAAATACGGTATCATCACAATATCACTGGAATCACAAATTATAGATAACAAAAACTTATTGGTTCTTAAAATAAGTGATAATGGAACAGGTATAGCTGAAGATGATTTAAATAAAATATTCGATAGATTTTTTAGAAGTGAGTCTCATCGCTCAAGACAACATGGCGGTTATGGTCTTGGATTACCAATCGTAAAATCAATAATAGATGCTCATAAAGGCAAAATAGACGTAAAAAGCACCTTAGGAAAAGGAACTATCTTTTATATATATTTAACTACTATGTAACAGTATTCTAATAAAGCTTTTTACTAGAAATGGTCTGTACAAACTTTCATTTCAATAATTATCTCTATGAAAGTTTGTACAGACCATTTATGCTTTGCTTAAAACCTTTTTGTATATTCCATTACATAAGAAAAAAGCAAAATAGTAATTCCTAACCTTCCTCCTTGCCTTAACCAAAACTTACTGAAAATATATATTAAACTGTCTCATCACAAAATTTTTCTTCGATTTTTGTATTACCATAACGTTCATTTTCAATTTCTTTAAGTGTCTTTCCTTGAGTATTTGGAGCAAACGTAACTCCAATTATTGCACTAATTATAAGAAAGCCTACCATACATGCTGCTGCCAATTGAAATCCAAACTTACTCATAATTGTTGGAACTATAAAACTCCATATACCAAGTGCTACGCGGACAACAAAGAACATTACACCTTGAGCACTTCCTCTGTATTTTGTTGGGAAAAGTTCACTTGACCATAATTGATAAAATGGTTGTTGCCCAAATCCGCAAGAAAGTCCATATACAACAACAAATACAACTAGCATAAAAGGTTTCATACTTGATTGTGGCAATATAAATATTGACCATGCTGCTATTGCCATTACTGATGATACTGCATAAATGCCTCTGCGGCTTATTTTATCTCCTAACCCCATAAAGACAAAGTATGTTCCAACTGCTGTAAGTCCAAATAAACCTGCTTGAAGTAAGTTTGCTGTTTGTGAGGAAACGTTACCAACTGTTTGATAAATTAATGGCATAAAGAAACCCATTGTTCCTGCCGCCAAGTTCCAGAAAAGATAAACTCCAATCAAAAACAACATTGATTTAATATTTGTCTTTGTGAATAGTTGTCTAAAAGTAAGCTTCTGTGATTCCTTTCCTTTGGCCGCAAGTTCTTTTTCTTTCTCTTGTTCAGCCTTCCAAGATGCCGATTCTGGTACCCCTCTTCTTAGTATCCAAGTAAAAAGTGCAACAAAAAATAAATGTGCAAAAACTATACGACTACCAAGTAACCCTAAGCCACCTAATGCCACTGAAAGAACATATACTATGATTGGACCTGCTGACCATGCAATCTGTGCAGACCCACAATGTTTTGCTCTATTTTTAGCTGGAGCACCTTCAGCAATAGTAGTCCAAGATGCTGGTATATCAGCACCAACTGATAATCCTACGATTAGGTAACCTATAAAAAACATTGGAAAGGATTTCGCAAAAACAATAAGTAATATTCCCACCATATAAAATAACATAGAACAATTGTAAATTAACTTACGCCCGTATTTATCACAAAGCTTACCGCCAATTAACGCTCCAATGGCCGCTGAAACAGCATTTGAACTAAAAGCACTCAAGGCTCCAAGTTGTATATCACTCATATGAAGATAAGCAGTCCAAAGTGATAAGCCTGCTGCTCCTGCAACAATAGATCCAGCATCAATATAATTTGCCATGGATGCCGAAATCGTTGCTATCCAAAGTGATTTTTTTTCTTTACTAATACTCATTAATTATTCCCCCCGTTAAACCCTTTACATTTAATCTAAATGAAATACTTCTTTTAATTCAATTGATACAGGACTATTATCAGAATTTGTTTCCATAATATCTTTCATATAAGCCCACCATTTCTTGCAAATTTCAGTTTCCCCAGTTTCATTCCATAATTTTTCATCTTCTATTTCCACATAAGCAAATAAATTACCTGTCTTCACATCCAAGAAAATCGAATAGTTTTGGGCACCATATTTTTTTAGCATCTCAACCATTTCAGGCCAAATTTCACTATGACGTTTCTTATATTCATCTTCAAAACCACTAAATAATCTCATTATACTGCCTTTACGGATCATTTTATTTTCCCCCTTAACAATTAAAACTAGATAAATACCTTTTTATTTTTATTCTCTGTTGCAAAAAATTTATATGCAGCTTTCAATACTTCAAATTATATAAGTGCATATACATAAGAAATATCCTCAAAATGCTTCTTACTAAATTTCTTATACCACTTTAAAATTTACAGCATATTGCTTCAACTTGAGCCCTCTATATTAATTATCAAATGGTATTTCATAATAATCCCCCCTCCATCTAATCGTTTACTTATGCTTAAATTATATTTCATTCAGCTATCATTTTTAATATCCAAACAAAATAAATTTTTTATCCTTATTTGCATTATTGCTGCATCTTTAATTATAGTTACTTCACTATATAAATAGAAAAAGCCTCTAACCTTAAATAAAGAAGAATCCTTATATACAAGGATTCTCCTTTATTATTTTAAAATATTTTATTAACTTTTCTTTAATGAAGCTATTTTGCTCTATAGAAACATTTATTTTAATCTATCTGAAATTTTAGTACCATTTCATTAAGCTTTTGGGCAAGCTCTGCTTGACTTTGAGATGTAACTGCCACTTGCTCTATAGCTCTGGTAACCTCTTTAATACTTGATCTTATTTCTTCAGTATTTTCAGCCGACTTATGTTGATCATTTGCAACATTTTGTACAGCTTCACTTACTTGGCCTATTGTTTCATTTAATTCTTGAGCCATTACTGCTATTTCATCAGACATTTTACTTACAAAATCAGCATCTGAATAATACTTGTTTCCAACATCATCAAAAGCCTCAAAGGTTTTACTCACGTCGTTACGCATAAATTTTAATATTTCGTCACTATTATAGGCTAGATTCTTAAATGCTACCTGAACTTTTTGTATAGTTTCATTGATACCATTTACCGACTCAGAAGACTGTTCTGCAAGCGTCCTTACCTCCTCAGCTACAACTGAAAAACCCTTTCCTGCTTCTCCTGCCCTTGCTGCTTCAATTGCAGCATTTAATGCAAGTAAATTTGTTTGTTCTGATATTTGTGCAATAGCATCTGCTAAATTCTTAATATCATTGACCACTTTTCCATTTTCAATTGCCTGTATTATATCATCTTTCTTTTTTCTATAAATTTCTTTACTTTCTTTTATTGCTACTGCACTTTGGTTTTTTACATTTGTAGCTCTTTGCTTTGAATCGCTAGCAGTTTTACTTCCATCAGCAGATTTAGAAGATAATTGATTTACATTCGCATTAATTTCCTCTACTGCAGCAGTTATCTCTTGAGAAACATCACTAGTTTTATTTACTAATGAAGCTATACCATTTACTGCATTATTTATGGTTTCAGCCTTTGATGATAACTCCTCAGAAGTTGCCGAAAGTTCTTCACTAGCAGCACTCATATCTTGTGAATTAATCATAATCATCTTTATTAAATTCCTTACATTTTCTTGAGCTTTATTAAGATCTTTGCTTGTTTCTCCAAATTCATCTTTTCTATTCATATGTATGGGAGTAGAAAAATTAAAGTTTGCGAGCTGCTTAGCATACTCTCTTATATTAACTAAAGCATTATGTATATCTTTAGCAAGAAATATTCCAAGCAAAATAGCAGCTACCATACTTATTATAATAATAAAAATAGCGAAAATAATAGATTTTTCAAATTCAGATTGACTACTATTATAATCCTTCTTTGCCAGTTTAGTATTTGATTCTATTTCATTATCTAAATTTTCAACTATACTTGATAAATAATCGGAATTTTTCTCAAACTCAACTTGAGCATCATTATAATCCTTATTTTTCACATAATTAATACATTGATCCTTCGTTGTTCTCCATCCATCAAAATACTGTTCAAATGCTTCAAAAGATTTTTTATTTTGATTTGTAATCAAATTTTTCTTATAATACCCAAGCAATTGATTGTTACTTTTTTCAAGTGATCCCATAGCTTCAATTAACTTATCGACTTGATAAGAATTATTAGGATCCATAAGCAATAGCATATTTACCCTAGCTGTTGCAATATTATTTTTTAGTTCATTAAGTGTATTGCTTCCATTCATATCTACATTATAAATTGTACCTATATTGGAATTAACTTTTCTAATTTGAGTAATTCCAAATACCCCTATGGCACATGTTAAAATAACAACACACATGAAAGATAATAAAATTTTAAACATTATTTTCATAAGTTAGCCCTCCTAAGTTATGTTTGATTTGTTACATGATCATTTTTTAATTATGCATCACTTTTTTATACAAAGTTTAAATATATTATAACATTTTATTACACATTTTTATATAATCATTGCTTTATTTGATAAATTAATACTGCATATTTATATAAATGTATAAATTTCAACATTTACTATAACAGCATAATACATACTTCAACGTTTCATTATATTACATTTTATGTTATAATAAACTTGTAATTAGGCCCACAGATATATGGTAATATGTCAATAATTGTGTGCCACTTTAGGAGGATATAATGAAAACAGGAACAGTTAAATGGTTTAATTCAGAAAAAGGCTATGGATTTATAGCAGTTGAAGGAGAAAATGATGTATTTGTACATTACACTGCAATTCAAGGCATGACTGGAAGAAAAAATCTTAATGAAGGCGATAAAGTTCAATTTGACGTTGAAGACGGTGCAAAAGGACCTCAAGCAGCTAACGTTGTTAGATTATAATTTAATTAATATATATACCTATATACATTAAGATTAAAATAACTTCATGCTAAAGCATGAAGTTATTTATCTTAATTATATCTTTTCAGGTTCAGGATAATCTTTTCCAAATGTATTAACAGTCATTTTCTTTATTCTTTGATCTTCATAAGGTTTATCAGAATAATCTCTCTTAGAAGAAACTATTTTATCAACTTCCTCAATTCCAGAAATTACTTTTCCAAAAGCAGCATAATCTCCATCAAGATGTGGTGCATCATTAGACATTATAAAAAATTGAGAACCTGCTGAATCTGGATAAGAAGTTCTTGCCATTGACATAACTCCTTTTGTATGTTTCAAATCATTTTTAAAGCCATTTGAAGAAAATTCACCTTTTATTGAATAATCAGGGCCGCCCATTCCTGTTCCTTCAGGATCTCCACCTTGAATCATAAACCCAGGAATGACTCTGTGAAATATAGTACCATCATAAAATTGTTTGTTTATTAAAGAAATAAAATTATTTACGGTATTAGGGGCCACAGCTGGATATAATTCAGCCTCAATTTTATTTCCATCCTCCATCTCAATTGTAACTATTGGATTTTCCATCATTCTTCCTCCATTTTATAAATTAAATATACATTTAATTATTATACCAAAGTAGGAAATATATATCCATAAATATTGCAAAGTAGTGCAAGGAAAAAATTCCTCTGTACCTGCAGAATTTTAGGAATGAATTAAAGTATATAGCATTTTGCTCAAAAATCACATGGGGTGTCGCATTAGCATAAAAAAATATATTAATGCGACACCCCATTTAAAATTTATCAAATAGATTCTTTTATTGCATCATCTAAAATATTAAGACCATACTCAAGCTGCTCATCAGTCATTACAAGAGGTGGAAGAAAACGAATTACATTTCCAAATAGTCCTGCGTTAAGGAATATAACCCCATGTTCAAAGCAATATTTAATTGTCTTTTTAACTATTTCACCATAGGGTTCCTTTGATTCTCTATCTTTAACAAATTCTAAGCCTATCATAGCTCCAAGTCCTCTCACATCGCCAATAACATAATACTTTTCTTTCATTTCATTTAATCTTTTCATTATATAGCTACCCATCTCAAGAGATTTGGAATTTAAATCTTCTTTTTCTATTTTTTCTATAACTTTAAGTGCAGCCACGCATCCAAGAGGGCTTCCACCATAAGTTCCCCCTATGCCGCCAACACAAGCTGCATCCATTATTTCAGCTTTTCCAACTACAGCACTTAAGGGCACTCCATTCGCTATAGATTTTGACATAGTTATTATATCAGCATCAACTTCAAAGTTTTCATGTGCAAAGGTCTTTCCGGTTCTTGCAAAGCCTGCTTGTACTTCATCTACAATAAATACTATATTATTTTCATTGCAGATTTGCTGAAGAGCTTTAAAATATTCCTTTGGCGGAACAACAAATCCTCCCTCACCTTGAATAGGTTCAGCAATCAGACACGCGATTTCATCTGGTGAAACAACAGTGTTAAGCATAGTTTTGAGTTTTTCTGCACACGCAACTTTACAGCTTGGATATTTGCATCCTAATGGACATCTATAGCAATAAGCTGCATCAGTTTTATAGGTATCTGAAGCAAAAGGTCCAAATCCATTTTTATAAGGTTTATACTTGCTTGTTATTGACATAGTCATATTTGTACGTCCATGAAAAGAACCTTGAAGAGATATTATACCACTTTTTTTGGTATATGCTCTGGCTATTTTAATGGCATTTTCAACAGCTTCAGCTCCGCTATTTGCAAGCATTGCTTTTTTAGGATAATTTCCAGGTGTAATTTGAGTAAGCTTTTCTGCTAAATTTACATATGGCTCATACATATGCATATGAAAGCTTGGATGGATATATTTATCAAGCTGAGCTTTTATAGCTTCAACTACACCTTCATCTCTATGACCAATGTTTTGAACACCTATTGCACCTGCAAAATCGACAAACACGTTGCCATCTACATCTTTTATAAGTGCTCCCTTAGCCTCATCAACAAATATAGGTGCACTACAGCTAACGCCATTTGCAACATATCTTTCTCTTTTTTGAATAAGCTCCTTAGATTTAGGTCCTGGAACCTCTGTAATAATTTTTGCATTTGACTCTTCTATCATTATAATACCTCCAGTATTTTAATTTAAAATATATTAACTTTTTTAATTAATTAGCATTTTCAACAATAAGCTCTTCCTGCTTATCAGTTTCAACATATACTTCCTTTTTACTAAACAACTTACTTAATATAACACCCAGTACAATCCATGCTAAAACTATATATGGGAATAAGTTCTGTGGAAATTCCGGAATTGGATAAATACTTGACCATAATACATACAATAAAGATACAATTCCTAAAATTGGAATTATTAAATGTAATGCATTCCAAATCTTCTTTTTTGTAAAATAAACTATCGCTCCAACACTAGTAAATATATACGACACCAAAATTGCAAGAGAACCAATTGTTCCATAATAACTAAACACATCAATACCATCTTTATTAAAAAATAATATTTGGCCAATTAAATCAACTGTAACTATCAATATAAGTGCAACATAAGGTGTATTATATCTTCTATTAACTTTTTTCATACTTTTATGCATAAGCCCATCCCTACTCATGGAAAATAACATTCTTGCACCTGCACATACAGAGCCAAGCGCGCAAGAAAAAAATGAAAGTGATGCAGATAAAATCAAAAGAGTTCCAAAACCTTTAGATGCATATATACCTGCCAAATCCGAAAGTGGAAGAGTAGAGGCTGTTATTGCTTTTAATCCTTTAGCATCCAATCCGAAGCCTATAACTTGAGCATAACTTGACAATAAATAAAAAACTCCCGTTACAAATACAGCACTTCCTATAGCTATAGGAATACACTTATGAGGTTCTTTTGTTTCTTCTCCTAAACTAGATGCACTTTCGAAACCTATAAATGATAAAAATGCAAGCACTGAAGTACTGGCAATAGCCGATGTTTTAACACCATTTAGTTTAAAAGGAGCAATAGTTAAGCCCTTAGTAAAAGCAACTTTAAATATGATTACAATTGAAAGAGCTAATATGAGTAAAATCGATATTCCTTCCATTGTAAGCATTATTCTTGTACTTATTTTCGCATCTGTAATCCCTAAAATTATCATAATCATAGAAATAACAATTGATAATGGAAGCCAACCTACATGTATTCCGAATACAGATAAAAGAAGTTTAGAGGTAAAAGCTCCTGCTCCTGCACTGCAGCCGGCTGCAAGTGCCATATAAGCAAATAAAAGTGACCAACCTGATATAAATCCTACTCTCCTGCCAAGTGCTTCTTTTGTGAAAGTATAAAGGGAACCGGCCGTTGACATACAAGTATTAAACTTAATTACTGAATAGGATACAATTCCTACAATAATAGTTGAAATCAAAAACACAAGCGGTGAAGAAAATTTATCTGTTTTAGCCATTAATGATATATTTAGTGACATTGATGCCGTTGGTGCTATAATTGCAACTGATAAAGCCACAGTTTCAATTATGCTTAAGTTATCCTTTTTTAATTTTTCCATAATTCACTACCTCCAAACTCCTATATCCGAAGCATCGCTTTTCATTTATTATTAATATTTATTACGTTTTATTATTAATATATTATATATAATTCTATTAAATTACTAATTTATTAATAATGTTATATATAATTTATCACATTTGAAATATTTTTTATATATCGTTTTGGGACAAATATAACCCTGAGCTTTTGTTTTACCAAACTAAAATGGTATAAAAAAACAAGCCCTTCAACTATTAGAGTTGAAATGACTTATTTTTAAGAATTTTTTAATTTTAAAAGAAATATAAAAATCAAATAATTGATTAACATTTCTCAAATCACATTTTGAAATCTCCTCAATTCTTTTAATCCTATATTTCAAAGTATTTTTATGAACAAAAAGTTTTTCAGATGCTCTATTTAAATTTCCACCTTCTTCTATATAAACCTCAAGCGTATCTACAAGCTGTGTGGTATTTTTATTATCATAATCTAATAAACTTTTTAATGAATTAAGATAAAAATTTTCCATTATACCATAATCATCTATCTTAAAAAACAGTTTGTAAATGCCAATATTCTCGTAATATCTTGCAGTATTTTTTAAACCGTTAGCTTTTAAAAGTCTTAATATCTTACGTGCTTCATTAACACTTTTTTTAAAGTCCTTCAGCTCATTCCACAATCCACCTATTCCAATATTTACAGTTATATTATCAATTGCAGCATTTATATTTTTAATTATTTCCCATCCAACATCTTCAATTGAAGTTTTATAAAAATTATTGTTCCTGCCTTCAATCATTAATATAATTGAACTGTCTTCTGTTATTTGAATTAGTTTCTTACCTTTTTTATTGAACATATCCATTACAATCTGTTCCACATGCTGCTTAACTTGAAATGCTTTTTCACTATCAAGCACTCCATTTTTCATTGCAATTTTGTTGAAATTTTCAATACTTATAACAAAGGAATAGTATTCTCTATTTGGGTTATACCCGTACAAAATAGCTCTTTCCAAAATATCCTCCGAAAAAACTGTTCCTTTCAGAATAATATCCTTCATAAAATTATCCCTAGATTGCTGCTCCACCTTATTTATAAAAATTGCTTTACATATGCTTTGACTTACATCTATAAATTTAACTTCAAAGGGAAATTCGAATATTGGAAACCCAAGTGAATCTGCTAAACTTATAACTTCTTTAGGTGTTTTCTCAATATATGGCCCTATATTAACTGCAAGTCCAGAAACATTTTTAGAATTTATATCTTTTACAAAACTCAAAAATTTATCCAAATCATTTTTGATAGCCACTCCTGAAAATAAAATAAGCTCTCCACCGTTAAGCCACCTTGAATATTCAGGATACTCCATTACGTGAACCCAACGAATAATTCTATTCAATCCCCTTTCCCCCGCCACAACTTTCATATTTTCAAGAAAAGGTAATTTTAATATGCTACCACAAGTTATTACCATGACATAACCCCCTATCATAGTTTAACATGTATTTAAAAATTATTACTTAATATCTAAATTATATGAATAATTGTTATATATGTCAATTATTTATTGCCAATTTATCATCAATGCTTTTAAGATAGACAACTTGAAAGTTTGAAATGACCAACACCAAGTCTATACTAGAAAACTAATATTTTACTTAGAGTACAGAGTACAATTGACAGAGAACAGTAAAGGATTATTTTTCTCAGCTATGCTTCGAAAAATATAAAACTTAATGCTGCACATGGCTTACAATATAATATTCAGCGAACTGATACTAATAAGTTTTAAGATTTACCTGAGAGCAGCAAAATGTAAATCTATCTTCACTGTGCTCTGAGTTAAACCATAACTTAACAGTATGAATTTAGTATTATCAATTTAAATCTTCTAAGTTGTCTATCTATATAAAAAAAATAGATAAGGTATAAAACCTTATCTATTTTTGATTTTCCTTTAAATCTTCATTTACTTCCTTAATTTGATTTTGAAGTACACTGTTATGCACTCCATAGGTAAAGTATACTATTAGTCCAATAGCTAACCATACAATAAATCCAAGCCAAGTTACAGCCCTTAATGTTGTAAGTAATGCTATGCAAGCTATTAAGGTTATAAATGGTGTAAATGGAACTCCTGGGCACCTAAATTTTCTTTCAAAATTTGGCATCCTATACCTAAGAACAATAACTGCAAGAGATACGGCTGAAAAACTCAAAAGAGTACCAACACTTAAAAATTCAACTATGATATCAAGCGGCAAAACTCCAGCTATTATAGCTGCTGTAATACCTGTTAACAAAGTTGCTACATAAGGTGTATTATGTTTTGGATGAATTTTTGAAATAGCCTTTGGAATAAGTCCATCTCTTGACATAACCATAAATACTCTTATTTGACCATAAAGAACTGCTATCATTGTAGAAATCATACCTAAAATTGCTCCAACTCCAACTAAAGCTGATCCCCATCTAATTCCAACTCTCGCAAGTGCGCCTGGAACTGCATTTTCAGATATTATTTCTTTAAATGGAACCATACCAGTAAGAACAAAAGCAACGGATATATATAACAAGCTTACAACTATAAGACAAACTATAAGTCCTCTTGATACATCTCTACTTGGATTTTCAGCTTCCTCTGCTGTAGTTGAAATTGCATCAAATCCTATATAAGAGAAAAATACTGTTGATGCACCAAGAAAAATACCTTTAAATCCAAATGGAACAAATGGTTTATAATTAGCAACATTAATATGTGACGCACCCAATACTAAAAATAGAAGAATTATAGCTATCTTAACACATACAATTACATTATTTACACGTGAGCTTTCCTTCATTCCATAGTAAAGCATATATGTTAGAGATAAAGTTATAAGCACAGCTGGCAAATCTAATATTCCACCCTTAGCAGGTGAAGCAATAATAGCATGTGGTAAACTTACTCCTACATTCTTTAATATTCCAACTAAGGTTCCTGACCATCCAGATGCAACCGCACTACATGCCACTAAATATTCTGCAGTCAAGCACCATCCTATTATCATCGCTATGAATTCCCCAAAAGTTATATATGCATATGAATATGTACTTCCTGCTACCGGAAACATAGTTGCAAGCTCACAATAGCTTAATCCACATAAGCATGCTACTATGGCTGCTAAAATGAATGAAATTATTATAGCAGGTCCTGCCATATGGGCACCTGTTCCTGTAGCAACAAATATACCAACACCAACAACTGCACCTATTCCCAAAGCTGCTATATCTTTTGCTTTAAGGCTTTTTGTAAGATGTGTTTTCTTTGCACTAGTAAGCATGCTTTCTAAAGATTTCTTTCTAAAAATGTCCATGAAACTCCTCCTTAATATTAATTGCAGCAATTAATATTATATCTTGAATTTAATCTATTTAAAAGTTCAACATTGTCGTCTTAAAAACGTTTTCACAAATCAATATGCTAATTTTAGTGATATATTATTGACATATATTTTTAATGTGTCAATAATAGTGATGCCTCATTGTTATTTTTACATATTTCACTTAAACATATCATTTTTTGTATCCTGTAATAGCATTTTTTTACACAAAATATTATTCCCTATTTACTCAAAAATATAAAAAAGGTTAATCAGCAGTATTTAAGGACATTAAAAAAATCCATAAATCTAAGTTTGAAATTCTAATAACTTTCAACAACTCACTGTTCTTAAGCAAATTGAAAGCACTAAGCCTTTTTAGAATTTCAAGCAAGATTTACTGGATTTTTAAAAATTGTCCTGTCAATACTACCAATTAACCTTAACAAAAATCTAGGTAGATATTTATTTATATATTAAATGGCAAACATTACTATAAATAATATTGAAATTATATACAAAGCCTTTGGTATTTCTTTAGCCTTACCTGAGAATGCTTTAATTACAACATAAGATAAAAATCCAAATGCAAGACCATCTGTAATTGAATAAGTAAGAAGTATAAGTATTAAAGTTATAAACACAGGAAAACTCTCTGTGAAATCTGAGAAATTAACTTTACCGATAGGCTCCATCATTACTGCTCCAAGCACTATTAAAACTGGTCCTGTTGCAAATGAAGGTATTGCTGTTAATATTGGAGAAAAGAACATAGCTAATAAAAATAATATTGCTATTACAACACCTGTAAGTCCTGTTCTTCCACCTTCTGCAATTCCAGAAGCAGATTCTACAAAAGCAACTGGTGTAGAAGTTCCAAGACAAGCTCCTATAGTTGAGCCAACAGCATCAGCTGTAAGAACTTTATCTGCATTTTTAACATTTCCATCTTTATCTAAATATCCTGCCTTTGAAGCAAGACCTATAAGAGTTCCTATACTATCAAATATATCAACAAACAACATAGCAAGTATAACTGGAATTATTTTAAATGTCATTGCATGTGAAAAATCAAATTTTAAAAATACTGGTGCAACGGATGGTGGTGCTGAAAAAGCTTTGCTTGGTGCTGGCGATAATCCAAAAATTATGCCTAATACATATATAACTATCATACCTATTATAAAAGAACCTTTTACACCTCTGTTATAAAGTACAGCTATTAATAAAACACCTAAAACAGCAAGTAAAACTGTTGGGCTTTTCATATTTGCAAGTGTAACTAAAGTTCCTTCTGACTTAACTATTATTCCTGCATCTTGAAGACCTATAAAAGTTATAAAGAAACCAATTCCTATGCTTATTGCATATTTTAGTGTTTGTGGAACACTATCTATTATATACTGTCTAACCTTAAAGACATTTAATAATAAAAATATAATACCTTCAATAAGTGATGCTGCAAGAGCCGTCTGCCAAGAAAAGTGCATTGTAATACATATTGTATAAGTAAATAATGCGTTAAGTCCCATTCCTGGAGCCATTCCAAAAGGATAATTTGCTACAAAAGCCATAATTATAGTACCGATGAATGATGCAAGAGCTGTGGCTGCAAAAACTGCTTCCATTGGCATACCAGTTTTGTGCAAAATTTGAGGATTAACTATAAGTATATATGCCATTGTCATAAAAGTAGTAAATCCAGCTAAAAGTTCTGTTTTAACATTTGTTTTGTTTTCTGATAAGTGAAAAATTTTCTCTAACATAAGTACCTCCCAGATTTATTTTAATATTTTATATTATGAAAAAATATTATGACCGCTTTGTCTTGTGGTGTTTAACTATAGTAATTTAGGCTTAGATCATATAACTTTAGTTTTCCTATTTTACTATTTAATATAATGTATTTTTGCAGAACCTTAATAAGCATTCTAAGCGGTGAATTTTTTTCAATATTTGCCACCAAATAAAACACTTTATGACTTCAAGTTTATTTCGCAATAAATACGAACAATAAGCCCAAAAACAAAAATAAACTCCATATTAATTTATGGAGTTTATAAATATACAAAATACCTATAAACACCCATAGTCAGACAATTTACGGTAGTCTGGTAGAAACTCTTAGACCATATTTCTAAGTATATACGGGTATATTAAATTTATTTATTATTCGTGTCATCCTTAATAATATTACAGCAATTTAATAATTAAATCAAGCTATTTTTAAACTTTCTATAAATTTATTATGAATCATTGGTATATATAGTTAATGCTCTCAATTGTGACTTTTACTCGAATATCTTTACATTTTGATCTCTGCTAAATCCATAAGCTGCAATTATAAAAAATGTAACTGCAAAAGCAAGTATTACCAAAATATATGAGGATATACTTGCAAAGCTGCTTCCATTTTGCAGTTTCTCAATAGCATCAATTGTCCATTTTTGAGGCAAGAAGTATGATATCTTTTGAATTGTCTCTGGCATAAGATTGGTAGGTATAAAGCAACCTCCCACCATACAACTTGGTGTTATTATAAGCGTGATAGCATAATTTGCTGAATTAGAATTCTTACAAAACGACACAATTAAAATTCCAAGCCCTACTGCCGAAATTGCAAAACAAAGTAATATAATGAATAACTGCCAAAACTGAACATAGGTATTGATTTTAAATATTCCAACCATAATTATGAGTGCTGCAAAAATTTGAACAGCAGCAACAACAAGTCCAGCAAATATATTGGCTAATACATATGACTTTGAACTAACTTTAGAAGAACGAATTCTAAGATAAGCCCTGTTCTTCTTTTCCTTCAAAATGAATCCGCATGAAATACTCGCATTCATCATTACAATCATTATAAAAAATCCAATACTTCTTGAGGTTATTTCCTTATCAGCTGCTTTATTCTTTACTTTTTCTATATTAAGTTCTAGTGCTTTCACCTTACTATTTTTGTATATCTTATTAAATACATTTATATTATTTCCAGAGGCTTTAAATGTATCCATTATATTATTTAAATAAATATTGGTATAATTATCTACCCACGCAGTAGCAGATGAACCCTTTAAGGATTTAATATATAACTTTTTTATTCTATTATCATATATACTTTTTTCAAAACCTTTTGGAATTATAACATTACAATCTATATCTCCAGCTGTAAGCTTGTTTTCCCCATCCTTTTCACTAACTAATATAATATTAAAATCATCTTGACTTTTAATATTTTTTACAAAGTCTTTAGACATACTACTTTTATCATTGTCTAAAATTCCAACATCTATTGGGTTACTGCTGCTTTTAGTGCTTACCATTATAGAAAGTAATATAGCACATATTGGAATTATTATAATCCCTATAAGATTAATTTTTTTACTAAAACTTATTTTAAATGTATTAAGCATAAGCCATAATATATCTTTTACCATTAAGCCACTCTCCTTTCATAATAAACTGACATTATAACCATAAATATCAATACTGTAAGCATACATATGACAATTGCCATAAAAGCTTTAGTAAAATTACTTTCATAAATAACATTAAATATAGCGTCATTTATAAGTCTTATTGGCGATATATTGGATATCAACTTAAATGTTTTCCCCATATTCTTTACTGGAATAAATGCTCCACCTAAAAATCCAAGTACTAACCCTATTGTTGAAACTTGAGTATTAATTTCATTGCAGTTCTTACTTATAAAACCTACAGCCATTCCAATACAAATAACTGCTGCTGCTTCAGATAAAGCTATAAAAAACACTGTGCCAATATTCTCGCCCCAATATGCTTTAAATGCAAATTTGCTAAATAATATAAGTGCAAGTATCTGTATTGCGGCAAATGCAACATTTCCTAAAAGTTTTCCTAAAATAACATCCCTTTTTTTCACAGGAGAACAGATAATTCTATTGGTTATTTCCTTACGTTTAGACATTGCGTAAAATCCATTAGTCGCAGAAAATATTAGAATATAAGTAAGCATAGTTACAGCGTAATAATCCATTGAGCCAGGAGTTCCTTTTCCACTAATTGAAACATCTTTTACTAAATTCATATCTATTTTTTTAAAGTTCATACTGCTTAACGCCCTCATGTTTACTGCTGCTATCTTAAAAATAGCATTATACCTTTGAACAAATGTCTTCATTAAACCTTCAACAAGATTTATTTTAAATTCATCCTTATCATTTTTATACAGGTAAATTTCATTGTTTTTTATTTCAACAAAACATGTATACTTTCCATCTTCAACCTTCTTTATTGCATTTTCTTTTTCATCCTTATAAAACTTCATTCCAAGCTTAAGGCCCTGCTTCTTTATCTCACCAAACGCATTATTTAAATCGTTTGAATTATAATATCCAATTTTTATATCCTTAAAATTTTTAGAATTATCCATAGCTCCATTTAAAACTATTCCAAATACAAATATAAGCACTACTGGAAATAATATTTCTAAAAAAAACACAGTCTTATTTTTAAGTGTAAGCTTTATAGAATTAATGATAATTGAAAGCATATTCATTTTCCTCACCCCTAATCCCTTAATTTTCTTCCTGTAAGAGTTAAAAATACAGTTTCAAGATCAGGAGTTTTTATTTCAAGATTTTTTATCTTAGCACCCTTTTTAGTAAAGTATAAAATTATTTTATCTAAATTATTTACATCTGCTGAAGTACTTATATAAGCTGACGTTTCATTTATTTCTACACCTATAACTCCATTAAGTTCTTTAAGCTCATTTTCATCTATATTTTCAATTGACGTGCAAGCTATACAGGTGGTATTTACATTAGTAATACTGTTTTTAAGTTCTTCCTTAGTTCCTTCTATTATTAATTTTCCGTGATCAATAATTCCTATTTTAGTGCATATGGCTTCTATTTCCTCCATGTAGTGACTTGTATATATAATTGTACTTCCCATTTTATTTAGCTTCTTTACAGATTCAAGTATGTGATTTCTTGACTGAGGATCAATTCCAACTGTAGGCTCATCCATTATAATAAGTTTAGGTTTATGCGCAATGGCACAAGCAATATTTAGTCTCCTCTTCATTCCACCAGAAAACTCCATTGGATAGTTTTTACTTTTATCCAAAAGTCCAACAAAGTCCAAGGCCTCTTCCACTCTTTCTTTAAGTTCTTTTCCGCGAAAGCCATACAGCCCTGCAAAAAATTTAACATTATCATAGGCAGTAAGCTCTTCGTATATAGCAATATCCTGTGGAACTATTCCTATATTGCCTTTAACAAAAAGCTTATTCTTATTTATACTTTTATCCATTATACTAATGTCACCAGCATCTGCCCTAATAAGGCCGCAAAGCATATTTATTGTCGTACTTTTCCCTGCTCCATTTGGCCCTAAAAGACCATACACTTCACCTTCTTCAATTTCAAGTGAAATATTATCCACTGCTGCTATATCATTGAACTTTTTTACAAGATTTTTTATTTTAACAATTTTCATAATAACCTCCTTTAAAACAGAGGACAGAGGACAATTGACAGAGCACAGTGAATGTGGATTTACCTTTCGTTTCACTTACGTAAATCTTAAAACTTATATTATGAGCTGCGCTGAATACTATATTTTAACCATGATCTAGCATTAAGTTTAAGATTTTTAGCAGCGCTAGCTGAAAAAAATCATCTTTTACTGTACTCTGTACTTTGTACTCTAATCCTTTATAAATTACCTGTAAAACCTTGCAAATAAATTTTATGGCCTTCAGCTAATTTAACTTTACACCAATATTATAAAAAAAAGGCCAAACTTATAATAGTACATAAGTTCACCTTTTCTACATGAAGATTTTCACTTTATAAACGTGAAGAACTTCATATCTTCCCATTATTTAAATAATATATTGCAATTTGAGTTCTATGCTCTAAACCAGTTTTGTTTAAAATTGATGTTATGTAATTTGCAACAGTACCTTCTGATATAAAAAGTTCCTTTGAAATTTCCCTATTGGAAAGTCCCCTTGATATGCTTTCTATTATTTGAAATTCTCTTTCCGAAAATAAGCTTTTATCAATTTTACCTTTATTTGAAACTTTTAAATTCTCTTTCAGCTTATCAAATACCACATTTTCAATGACTGCATTACCACCGTAAACCATTTTTATAGCACTCTTAATTTTTTCAGGAGGATTGCTCTTTAAGAGATAACCCTTAGCTCCATACCTTATTGCATCATTTATAAATTCATCATCATCAAAGGTTGTTAATATTAGGACTTTAGTTTTTGTTTTTTCACATATTTCCAAAGTTGCCTCAACCCCATTTTTTACAGGCATTCTAACATCCAAAAGTGCTACATCTACATCAGTATTTTTGCAAAATTCTACAGCTTCTTTGCCGTTTTCTACTGTTCCAACTATTTCAAAGCTTTCATCCATACCAAGTACCATTTTAAAACCTTCTCTTACAATAGCATCATCATCTGCTATTAAAAGTTTTATTGTCATACTATCACTCCTCAATTGGAAGTATAATTATTACCGAAAAGCCTTTGGTTCCATCAACAATTACTTGTCCACGAAGCTTGCCACATCTTTCTTCCATTCCAATTATTCCAAGGCTTTTTTTAATGGACTCTGCTCCAACTCCATTATCCTTTATTTCAACTCTAATTAGCTTACTAAGTACATCTATCTTAACATTTACCTGTGTGGCTTTTGAGTATTTTAAAATATTGGTTAATGCTTCTTTTAAATTATCGTGTATAACCATCCACTGCATATTGGTTATTTTATCCATCATTCCAGTACAAACTAAATTCGTCTTTATATTACTGTTTACTGAAAATTCATCTAATGTAATCTTAATTTTATTAATACCCATTTGCTCTGAAGGCGGTTTTATATTTTTAAGTGATGCCCTTATACCCTCATTGCTATTTCTTAATATTTCAGTAACCTTGTTAATTATCTCTTCCGATTTCTTAACATCTTTGTACAAAAAAAGCTTGGAAGCTTCTAATTGTATCAAGCTTCCTGCTATAGTATGTCCTAATCTATCATGTATTTCTTGAGCAATCTTATTTCTTTCTTCAAGTTTAGATGTATACTTTATCTGGCGCTCATATTCATAATTTTTATCTAACTTTGACGAAAGATTATAAATTTTTTCTCTCATCTCATCATTTTCTTTTATGATTGTATTTACTTTTACTGAATAATTATTTGATAACATATATATAACACAATTAAAAAATGTAAAGATTACAAATTGTACTTTTATCCAAGGAGTTATAAAAATAAAAATCAATATTAATTCTAAAATACTTGTAAAAATACTATACTTAAAATAGAAATTTAATTCTAATATATTCAATGCTATCAAAATAATAAACATTGGGCTAAGAATTTTTACTGCAGCTATGACATTTATTATGCATAAAACCACCACTACTCTTTTTAAATTTATTTTTTTTACAAGATGTGTGATGGTGTTAAGACAAATGTAAATAAGTACAATTAATACAAGTTCATATATATTTTTTATTTTATTGCTGCAGTATTCATATGTACAGTATGTTAATACTGCCAGCTTTGTTGAGTCTATCCACATCCACCTATCCATACTTCGCCTTTACTCATTTTGAGCTAATTTTTCAACTTCTTTTATCTTTTCTTCAATTTCTTCTTTCTTAATAAGACTAATAAATGAAAACTTACACTTTAACGCCTTTTGCAAATTCTCTAGCGCATTCTTATAATCCTCTTTCTCTATTAGTATAAGAGAATAGTAATAATATGCAGTTATAAACTCTGGATTCATTTCCATTAGTTTTTCATAAATTTCAGCAGATTTTTCATGTTCGCCTTTTAGATAATAGCTAAGAGCCAAATTATCTAAAATTCCAGCGTCTGAATCATTGTATTCATATGCTTCTTTATTAAATGAAATTGCTTTATCATAATCTCCGCTAAGCACAAGAAAATATCCTAAGTTTTCATATACTGCAGTTGACTTATATTTTTCATATACCTTAGAAACTATTTCAACTGCTTCATCAATTTTCCCCTTTTTCCATAAAACAATTCCATATGTAGATTTATATCTTATCTCATCCTGAACTCCCATTTTTACATTTTCATACTTTTGCAAAACCTTTTCAGCTTCATCTATATATCCATTTTTTATAGCAATATAGCCATATGCAATTTTGATTTTAATAGAAGCAAATATGTTATTTGCTGCCATTCTGTAATACCTAATTGACTTATCTATTTGTCCTGCACCATAAGCTGAATTTCCTAAAAACATAAGTATCAATGGAATTGCCACTGCAATTATAAAAACTCCTAAAATTATTATTCCGAGAAACTTGTTTACAAACATAAATGCTAATAGTCCAATGACAATAACAATGACATTTGTTAAAAATTTATTATTTAGCATAAAGTCCACCCCTATAAAATATTCTGCATTCCTTTTAATTATATACTCTACTACCTATACAATAAACCCATTAACAGAAAGTTAACATTTCACTTGAAATTTATGGTACAATATTGATACATTTTAATTGCGTCTAACCTTATTAGAAAGTGGTGATTTTAATTGGAAACAATAATTTACTTACTAGCTATTGCTCTTGGAGCTTTTATTTTATACTTAATTATAAAATTTGCTGTAAAAAATGCAATTAAAGAAAGCTTAGATGATCTGCAGCAATCAATTAAATATTCAATTAAAAGCAGTCTCAGAGAACACGATTGGGATAAAAAGGATAAGTAAGTCTTCTTCATAATATCTCCACAATAGGCATTTATAATAATTATAACTTAGCTTAGAGAGGAGTTATCAATTATTATGGTTAAGAAAAAAATTAAAGTTTATGGTATGACATGTACCTCCTGTCAAAATAAAGTTGAAACAGCTTTAAAAAAGCTAAAAGGCGTAAAAAATGCTTCAGCAAGTTTTAAGGAACAAAGTGCAACTATAGAATTTGATCAAAATCTATGCACATATAAGGATATAATAGGTGCAATAAAAAAATCCGGATATAGTACCAAAGATTCTTCAAAATTAAAAATTGTTGGAATGCTTATAATAGCCGCCGCAGTTATACTTTTAAGTACTTCCACTTCTACAGGCTTCGATATCAATTCAAAGCTAAATGGTGCAAGTTACTTTATGCTTTTTATAGTTGGACTTTTAACCTCAATTCATTGTGTTGGTATGTGCGGTGGAATAATGCTTTCGCAAAGCTCTCACGTTGAAACTTCAAGCAAAATGGACTCTATTAAACCAGCTATTTTCTATAATCTAGGACGAGTAATCTCATATACACTGCTTGGAGGAATTGTCGGTACACTGGGTTCTGTATTATCTCTTTCAATAGGAGTCAAAGCAGCACTTCAAATAGCAGCAGGTCTGTTTATGATAGTTATGGGACTAAACATGGCTGGCTTTAGTATTTTTAGAAGATTTAACATAAAACTTCCATGGTCCTCTTGCTCATTGAAGAAAAAACCTAAAACACCATTCTTAATTGGAATTTTAAACGGCTTAATGCCTTGTGGACCTCTTCAAACAATGCAGCTATATGCTCTTGGAACTGGAAGTCCTATAAAAGGTGCTCTTTCAATGTTTTTATTTTCCTTAGGAACAGTACCATTGATGCTTGGCTTTGGTGCCATATCAGGTATACTCAGCAAGGGCTACACAAAAAACATATTAAAGTTTAGTGGAATTCTTGTGGTAATATTAGGAATACTTATGGGAAATAGAGGTCTTAATTTATATGGAATATCCTTTTCACCAACAGCTACTGCCGCCTTAAGCAAAACCTATGGAAATTCAAGCAGCAATTCACAGGCTAAAAGTAATATAAATAAACCTACAATAGAAAATGGTGTACAAGTAATAAAGATGGATGCAGTCTCCAGCGGATATTCCCAAAATGTATTTTATGTTCAAAAAAACATGCCTGTAAAATGGATAATATCCGGAAATGAATTAACCTCCTGCAATTATCAACTAGTAATTCCATCTCTCAATATCCAAAAAGAATTAGTTTCGGGTGACAATGTTATAAGCTTCACACCTAAGGATGGAGACATAAATTTCACCTGTGGAATGGGAATGCTTAATGGAGTAATAAAAGTAGTTGATAACATAAATTCACAAGATGCATCAAAGGACAGTGAAGAAATCCCACCGGCTACATCTCCTGGCTGCTGTGCGGGAAAAGTTCCATCAAATTAAAAGACTATGTTAAAAAAAGGTGAAATCATCACCTTTTTTTAATTTCTATCATTAAATTTATAGCCAACCTTAGTAACTGTAATTATATATTTGGGCTCTCTGCTATCTTCTTCTATCTTTTTACGTATATTCTTTATGTGAACATCTACAGTTCTATCTGAGCCCTCAAAATCTATACCAAATACTTTTTCAATAAGCTGTTCTCTAGACAAAACTCTGCCTTTATTTAATGCAAGTGTGTACAGTATGTCAAATTCATTTGGAGTTAGAATAACCTCATTACCTTTTACCTTTACGTTTCTTGTATCCTTATCTATTTCAAGCTTACCATTATCAAAAGTCAAAGTTTCTTTTTTTTCACCCTCAAACCTTCTAAAAAGTGCATTTACTCTAGCCGTAAGTTCTCTTGGACTAAAAGGCTTTGTAAGGTATTCATCTGCTCCTATATTCAATCCCTCAACTTTATCATTTAAGGAAACCTTTGCCGTTACCATAAATATATATGCATCTGAATTCCTTCTAATTATCCTGCAAACCTCTTCTCCATCAATATCTGGAAGCATCAAATCAAGAATTACAAGTTTAAATTCTATTTTATTAAATAACTCTATACCACTAAGACCAGCTTCTGTGCAGTAAACTGTATACCCCTCTCTCTCAAGATAAGCCTTTATTACCTCTGATACATGCTTTTCATCTTCAATTACAAGTATATTTTTCATATAATCACTTCCCTAAAGCTTATAGTAAATTCTGTTCCTTTTCCTTCCACACTAGAAACACCTATATCCGCAGAATGCAGTGAAAGTATCCTTTTTACAATTGTTAGCCCTATTCCGTTTCCCTGTATCTTATGCCTGCTCTTATCCCCTCTATAAAGCCTTTCAAAAATGTTAGGCAAATCCTCTTCTTTTATCCCTATACCATTATCCCTGATTTTAACTAGTACTTTACCTTCACTCTTATAAAGCTTTATCCATATTTGGCCATTATTATTAGTAAATTTAACTGCATTTGATATTATGTTTATAAAAACCTCTTTCAGTTTATTGTAGTCTCCCATAATATTAAATTTTTTACCTTTTTCTATATCTAAGTTGAGCTTTATATTCTTGTTTTTGAGTTCAATGTAAAATTCATCGCAAACAGCTTTAACAATTTCATCAATTAAAATCACTTTCATTTTAAGCTGAACTTTTTCATCCTCAAAACCATTTAACTCACTTAAATTATCAAGTAATTTTCCAAATCTTATAACTTCACTGTTCAAATAATTTAATCTATTTTCATCCACAGGAAATACTCCATCCAGCATAGCCTCTAAATTATTCTGGAGTACATTTAAAGGAGTTCTTATTTCATGAGATATATCCGATACCAGCCTTCTCCTTAGTTCATCCTGCTTTTTAAGCTTTGCTCCAAGAGTATTTATACTCTCTATTAAATTGTTAAGCTCAACTATATCACTTTTTACATCAGAACTAGCAGAATAATTTCCCTTTGATAATTCAACTGAAGTATCCGCAACTGCCTTAATAGGTGCAGAAAATTGCTTTGAAAGCATGATACTTATAATTATAGCCGACAATGCTGTTACAATAACACTAATGACGATATTTTTATTTATAGCAAGTTTAAAATCAACATCCTGCTTTGATAAAATAATTGGGGAATACTGCCCTATAGTAACATATCCAACAATCTTTCCATTATCTTTTATTGGAAAGGTGCTTGACATGTATACTCCTGTACTTTGAGATTTCATCATGGTTCCATTCATATTTTGCTTTATAGTAGAGGGATTCATTCCCCAAATAACCTTCTTATTTGCATCTAAAAGTGTGAGACAGTAATTTCCCATATAAGCTTCATGCATAATTTCTTCTCCTGAGGTAGACTGCCACCTTTTATCCTTCTTATAAATTTGCTCAAAGTACTGAACAATTCTATTATTTCTCTGCTCTTGAATATCCGACATATATTTATTAAAGGTATTATTAACAGCTAAATTTACAAATAACGCACATAGTATAATTGCCACTATAGAACAAGCTATAGTTATTATGCTCAGTCTTCTTCTTATGCTTTGCATCAAAATCACCTCCAAAAATACATACATTTTATCATTTTATTATAAAGATTATGTGTAGAAAAATATTCAAAGTATGCATATCTTTGTTGAAAAGTAACTTATATTATTTTATAATTGTATTTAACCTACTTAATTCTTTTTAAAGGGCGGGATTTCATTGAAAAGAAATAAAACTTATTATACATCACTTCTTCTCTGCTTTGGGGGAATATTTTTCTTAATGGCTTCAATTGCATCAAAAAAGAAGTTGCCCTACTATAACAAACTTTATTTTATATCTGCTAGCTTTTTTCTCATAGCTGCCATATTAAGCTATAAAAGAAAACCTAAGTAAAAATAAAAATTGATTTTAAGCTTCTTTAATTATATCTAAAATTTTTTTAATACCTACTTTTATATCTTCACTTCTGCAGCTTGCAACACTTATTCTTAATATTTCATTGCTAAAATAATCTTTTAAATACTCCTCCTCCATATTCTTAATGTGTATATCATTTTTATTACATTTATTCATTAAATACATCGTATTAATAGGTTTCAAAAATTCAAGGCAGCCATAAAATCCTGTATCCGGTATATGAGCATTTACATTAGTAAGTTTGCTTTTTAAAATTTCACTTTTCAATATCTGCATTCTTTCTTCATATATCCTTCTTATCCTTTTTTTATTTGCTTTAAACATACCGTTTTTGATATAAATTTCAAGTGCACCCTGTGAAAGCACTGCGGTATTTAAATCCATCCATCTTTTATATTCTAAAAACGTATTTCGAAGAACCTTGGGAAGCACTACTGCTGCAATTCTAAGCCCAGGAAGAAATATTTTAGAAAAGCTCTTAACGTACACTGTTCTTCCAGAAACATCACTGTAATACATTGGATATTCGTTGTTTTTAAGCTCCAAATCTCCTAAGTAATCATCCTCAACTATATAAACATCATATTTTTGTGCCAACTTTAAAATATGCTTTTTTTCCTCATTTGAATAACTTAATCCAAGTGGATTGCTAAATCTAGGGATTGTGTAAAAACACTTTACATTTCCAAAAGCAAATCTTCTTTCAAGTTCATCAAAATTTATGCCATTAAATTTTCTCTCTATTCCAATTACAGGTGTTCCAGTTATTTCAATGGATTTTAATGCTCCCATATATGTTGGCTGCTCCACAAGAACATTGCTTTTTCCATTTGGGAAAGGCATACTGCAAAGTATATTTATTGCCTGCTGAGAACCTGAAGTTATAAATATATCCTCTTCACCGCAGAAAACCTGATATTCTTCAAAATATTTTTTTAATGTATAACAAAGTTCCTTAAGTCCCTTTGGAGATGAATAATTAAAAAGAGTAACCTTATATATATCTATAGCTTGATTTAAGCAATGTTGAAAATCCTCATAACAAAGTATGCTTTCATCTGGTGCTCCTGAAGAAAAATCAATCACTTTATTATGTTTGGCTTCATTCATTTTCTTCTTGTCCACAAGATAATATCCACTTTGAGGTATAGAATATACAATATGCAGCCCTTGAAGTTTTTCATAAGCATGCACAACTGTCTGCTTGCTGCACTCAAACTTTTCCGAAAGCTCCCTTATAGTTGGCAGTCTTTCACCGCATTTAATGCTACCTTTTGAGATTTCGCTATTTATATAATCAACTATTTTATCATATTTTCTCATATTCTTTCTCCTCTTGTACTAGTACAATATATATTTTTAATTATTGAATTAGCCTTTTACATAATTTATACTGCAATTGTATCATAAATTTATCATTAAGGAGATACAGTTAATGTTTATAATAATTTTAAAATATAAGAAGATCCTTTTTACAAAAATGACATAGCTGAATATGAAATAATTGAATTTATACCTTCTAAATATGCAGAAGGCTTTGAAAAGTTTATAAAATAGGAGGTTTTAAAATGATAAGGAATATGTGTTTTGGAGATATTGAAGCTGTAAAGGAAATAGATAAGCTATGCTTTAAAGCTGATACCAAAAGAACTACAACTGGAATCGAAGGTTATATTGAAGCAAGTAACAACTCAAGCATCGTTTACGAAATAGACAATAAGGTGGTTGGATATAACTTTTTACACCTATGGGGCTCTTTTGCATGGTTTGGTCCCCTTGGTGTTCATCCAGAATATAAGGGAAGCGGTATTGGAAAAGCTTTAATAGCTCACACAATAAAAATTCTAAAGGAAGACTATAATGCATCAACCATAGGACTTAACACTATGCCAGAATCAAGCTACAATGTGGGTTTTTATATGAATCTTGGATTCTCTCCACTTAAGCTAACACTAAGTTTAAAAAAAGAGCTTGATGAATTGGATTATTCTTCTGATTCAAATAAATACAGTGTAAATGAAGTAAATATAGCTAGTGAAACTGATTATTACAGCTTAAAAACTAACTTAAAAAACCTAGCAAATAAAGTATTCAAGGATTTTGATCTAACCCCTGAACTTAATCTCATAAAACATCAAGGTTTAGGAACTATTTTTGAATTAAAAGATGGCGGCAGCATTTGTGGAATTGCAATATGCTATACAAAATCCATTAGAGAAAATACCGCAAAGAGCTTACAGATCAAACTTGCCATTATAGATAGCAGTGCGGATTACAAGCTTGCCATAGATTCTATTGTAAATGCTTGTGCAAATTATGCTAAAAATATTGGTTATAAAAAAATATTAATTGACTCTAATACTTATAACATGGAAATATGTAATTACCTAATTTCAAAGCACCATTTTAAAATATATCATACTTTTGTAATGCTGCTTATGGGAAAAGATAATCCTTTTGACAGCAAAGGTGCACTGCTGCTTACAAGATTAGCTGGATAAAAATTTTATTATTCTTCTTCAACTGTCCATTCATCTTTCCAATGCATTATTTTGCTTATTTCTTTTGAATGGACATCTAAAAAATTTGTTGCAAACCTATCACAATCTATTTCCTCGTCTCCATTAATTTTATGTTTTTCTTGATATACATGTCTTAATTCATGCAAAAGGGCATGCAGTGAATAAAGCTGTTTGCTCTCCTTATCATCTCCATCATCATTTTCAGAAAATATAAATACACTCACTCTATTTTTAGGTTGCCAAAACAAACCTTCTGTTTTTCCTAATAAAATTGATACAGCACTTGTAAGAACCTCTCTGTGACGAAATATATTTTTTATTACATCTCTTCTGGTTTCATATATTACAATACAATCTGGCCTGTAACCGCTGCCTAGCAATTTAATTATTTTTTTGAGCTGCTTATTTGAAAAATATGCTTGGGAATTAATTATATTCATATTGTATGCCTTTCATAATGTGAAAAGTCTTAAAACAAATACTAATATTTTGTTCATGAAGTCATATGCGCTCTGCGCAAACTCTTATTTATTCTATCATAGTATATTTGTTTGAAGCGTTATTCTTTAGATAAATGAGTATTATGTTCATGAAGTCATATGCGCTCTGCGCAAACTCTAGATGTGTACATCTTATGTTAAGATTCAGGAGATTTTAGTCAAGTAACATCCAGATTTAAATACATCCTAAATTATAATGTATTGTTTTTATAATATGTCACATCTTTTAAAGCCCTGAATTATCGGGGTTTCTTCTCTTATCGTGTTGCTTGAATATATTAGATTATATTATTTATTGGTAGTGTTAGTCACCATTTTGTCACCACAATATAAAGGAACAATAAATACATTTTTCATATTTATTATAAATATCTTAAGAAATCATCTTCTGTAATAATTCCTAATTTCTGCCCTATTATACTTTATATCAATATTTTTTATTTTGCATTACTTATTAAGTATCTACTAATATTGTATTCTGCTGCATTTACATGTTCTTTATAATAATTCATGCTTTCAATTGATTTATCAAATGATTTTAATATGAAGCCCTTAAACTTTGATATATCATTCAAATCTTCTATTATTATTCTGGTTTTACCAGTTTCAGATTTTGGAGATAATTCATATTTAGCATCTGGAACTATATTTTTCAATTCATCTATAGTATATTGTGATACTATAAAATGTTTTTTAGCAGTTAATTTAATTCTGAAAAAATTATAAAAAACATCTATATCAAAATAGTTTCCAGTATGTGAATATCTTAAATAATCAGTATTTTTATTTTCACTAATTAATATGTTTTTAACTATATCATAGCATTTGAATTCATCTTTACTAAATACTACATCATCATTCTTTTTTACTTCATCAGTAAGTTTCTTACAATATCTTATATATATTTCTGCCGCAACCTTAGTATCATCTGATGCCCTATGGCTATCTAAGTCCATTTTAAAATACTTCTTTATAGTTATTAGCTTATGATTATCTAAACTCTTATACATAATTCTACTTAAATCTAGAGTATCTGACCTGTACCCGAATTGATGGACAAGTGTAAGTTAGATATAATAATAGTAAAGAGGCGAGGATAAAATGTCAAATAAGGGTACCAGGTATAACAATCAGTTTAAAGCTGATGCAATTAGGTTAGTTGTCGAAGAAGGCAGATCAATTAATGGAGTAGCTAAAGATTTAGGTATAAATGGGCAAACATTAAGAAATTGGCTTAATGACCAGAAAAGAAAGCAAGATCCTGAGAAATCAAGAATTGATGAATTGGAACGTCAACTTAAGGAAAAGCAAAAAAGAATTGATGATTTAGACGAGTCTGTTGATATATTAAAAAAAGCTACTGCACTCTTTGTTCAGGACAACCGAAGGTGATTTATCATTTTATTGAAAATCAATGCTCTGTACATTCGATTGAAAAGATGTGCAAATTATTTAATACGTCACGGAGTAGATATTATACTTGGAAAAAACATATTAAGAGTAAGAGAGTTATTGAAAACGAAAAAATACTTAAAGCAGCTAAACAAAGCTATGAAGAAAATAGAAGGATTTATGGTCTTGATAAACTGCTTGATGATGTGAGAGAATGTTTCCCTCATTGTAGCCGAAAAAGGCTTTATAACCTACAAAAACAAAATAATTTATACTCTATAAGAAAAAGAAAATTCAAGGCAACTACATACTCTGATCATAAACTTCTTGTAGCAAAAAATTTACTTAACAGAAACTTTAATGTTGATAAGCCAAACGAAGTTTGGGTAACTGATATTTCTTATATTGGCACAAATGAAGGCTGGCTATACCTTGCCACTGTAAAAGATTTATATACAAAAGAAATAGTTGGCTTCGCAACTGATGATAATATGAAAACACAATTATGCATAAATGCTCTTAATAATGCTATAAATAGATTCAAACCAGCTCCTGGACTTATTCACCACTCAGATAGAGGAATACAACATTGCAGCAATGATTATCAAGAATTTTTGAAAAAGAATGAAATAATATGCAGTATGAGCCGTAAAGGCAATTGCTGGGATAACGCTTGTGCTGAGACGTTTTTCAGTACCATAAAGTGTGAATTGTTGTATCAAAAAAATTACATTACACGTGAAGAAGCACGTCGTGACATTTTCTGGTACATAGAAATTTTCTACAATAGAAAAAGGAAACATCAGGCAATAGGATATATGATACCGTCAAAAGTTAAAAATGAGTATAAAAGCCTATTAACATAATGGTAAAACCGAATTAAGATCAAATAATATGAAAAGGATAGCAATACTGCAATTTAAAGAGAATATCTAACTATGATGTGTCCAGTTTATCGGGAAAATGTACGGTTGTTTTTCTACTCATGTTAACATTTTTAACGTATGAAGTTGCCCCTTCGGCAACTCCAATATCTTAACTAATTCTAGCCATAACTTCCTCCTAGCTTATACTCTAAATTTATAAAATAGGTCATAGGGATGTTCAGGCTACTTTTTTGCTGGAGTACTTTTAGGCACCTGCTTTACCTATACTTCAGCCTTTTGCATAGCAGTTACGCAATTTGGGCAGGTTCTTTTGGTGTGGAGCCAGCTGGAGTGTCAAGGACATTTGCAAGTCGTTCATCAATAAACCTTTCATCGAGCTTATCATCATAGCCAATGTGTAATTGTATTTTTTTCATAATAGTCCATAATTAACCTATGAATTAAATTATAACATATTTCTTTAAAGTAAACCAAAATTTTTTCATTTAAACATTTCACTACATATTGTAAGAGTTACAAAATTAATGTGCGAAACAAAAAAACAGCCAGTCAAAGTGATTACCTATCACACTAACTGGCTATTTTAAAACTCTTTATTCAATTTCACATTCTATCTCAATACCATCAAGTAAAGTTACTATAATCTTTTCCCCTTCAAACACTGTAATCTTCTCTATTATTCTAAAAAACAAATCTATATCAAATTCTTCTAAAACCTTTGCATTTTTAAGAATCTTTATAAATTGCTTGGTTTTATATCTTATTAAAAAGTTTTCGCTCTGCAATCCTACCTTCCACTTCTCCATGAAGTATTCCTTATTTTCAACCATCTCATTAAACACACTCACAAATGCTTTGTATAGAACTGTATCATCAACATGCTTATTTTCACAACTTTTCTCACCTTTAACCGTATATTTTTTATTACATCTCCAAATAATTCTTCTAAGTCTTTCATTATTAGAGTTCCATACTTTCCTTCCAAAATTGCTACCACAATGTCCACAAATAACTCTTCCATCAAAAGGATTATCTACTGTTGCATAATCTAATTTGCTAATATTATATTTTTCAGCAAAGGTTTTTCTTCTATCCATTTCAAGCTGTACTGCTTCCCACATTTCCTTTTTACCATCTCTTGCAAGCTCAAGATAACTTTGCACCTAGAGTGTACATTTGGGTATTTTTACCTTTATATTGTAATTTTTATACCATTATAACTCCAATTTTCAATGTAAAAAACAGCAAAAATTCTTGATCATTTTCAAGGTTTTTCCTATTGTATAAAAATTATAGTTTATGTATAGTGGAGGCAAGTTGCCTTTTATTGTATCAACTTAAACAATTAAGCAAATACTAAACCTTAACGCAAAAGTCCTTAGTTTTGCGTATTTGTAAGCCCCCCACGCTTAAAAATCCATTGACCAAAATAGTCTATAGGAACATAAAACACACATAAAAAAAGGGCATATGCCCCAAAGTCTTTGATACCAAGCTATTTCTTGTGTATCAACACAACAGTCTCCACGTGTGGTGAGACCGCTCAATGATATTAATACGCGTTGAAATTGGTTTTGCAAAAGGTTAGACCCCCTTTGAACCCCCTGTTTTTAACTCAAAAACAGAAAGAACCGCCACAAAAATGACGATTCTCTATGTATGTATATCTCGGTTCACAAAATTTATTCACGTCTCCCAAATGGCTTTGTGAGTGCTTGCATAAACTTGCTACTATTATTCTATTTTACCTACTAACTGTGTAATTAATTCTATATGCTCTTTTATTTTCACTTTTTTCAGATTTTCAACTTTTTCACTGCCACCTAATCCTAATAAAGGTACATATCCAAAGCATTCATCATATTCTAATTTTCCCAATTTAGAAATTGCTTTATTGTACTTATCTAATTCAAAAAATTCCTTACAAAAATAATCGGTATTTGCATCTTCCCAAAAGAAATCAAATCCTGATGATATCCCTTTAAATGTTCCGTTTTTATATTTTACCATTCTAATGTATCTATTTTCTTCCCAAGTGATTATATCCCCAAATGCAGTTACAAAGATAGGAGTAGATACATTTGCTCTAAAATATGACATGTCTATAACTGTTTGATATTCATCTGGATTAATTACTTTCAAATATCCGTTTAATACACAACCAAATCCATAATTCTCCCATACTGATATTAATTCCTTTGGTAAAACTTCTTTATACTTATTAATTATTTCGCTATCAACTTTACTATTAATTTTATATCCTTTAAATAAATCACCATTCATAGCCTATCCTCCTAGTATTTTAATTTTACATTTAGGTAAGTACTTTTCTTTTCATCATCGGTCATGTTTTTAGCCATTGCTTGAATTTGCTCATCAACAGCATCTATTCTATATTTCCATTGTGACCCAATAGATGAATTGATTCCTTTATCACCCATTCCACCAATATTTAATGGATTTCCTCCCGCAATTTGGTCTGGATTATGTAACGCCGCCTGTGTGTCCATCCACTCTTGTGCTTTTATTTTTGCTTGCTCTGGAGATAACCCACTTCTACGTAATTCTGTAACCTTATCTAAATATGCATTTTCTCTAGCTGCTTGCTGAGCCATATTTCCTTCTATTGCACGACCTTCATCAATATATCTTTGTCTATTTTTCAAATATTCATCAACTGTCAATTTGTTCATGCCATTTTCTTGGTCAGTTAACTGCCTTGCAAATTCAGCTTTATCATACTTCGCCTTATAGTTAAAATTGACTTCTATTTCTTTTATTCTTGGTACAGTGTTTTCAGCCTGCATGTCCAATAATACTTGATTTGCCTCATCCTCATTACAATTATTATGTACTAGTAATTCTCCCTCACCAACATAATATGTATGGTAATCTTCTACATTCAAGTTATATATTTTTTCCCCAGCTTCTACATGCCATACACTTATTCCTTTTACTTCTTCATAAGTCCCAGCAGCTGTCTTTATTTTATCTCCAGGTTTTAAGTCTGCTGCTATCTTAAAGCCTTCCCCTACTATATAGAACCTGTGCAAGGCTGTTGTCTCTATTTCTTCTTTCCCTGCTCTTACTAGTATAACATCCTTTGTTTCATTTTTGTATACATGTATTACTCTTTTTAAGCCTATTTCTCCTGTTTCTTCATTTTCTGCGTATACTTTTTCTCCTTCTTGTATGCTGTCTATTCTTCTTAAGCCTGTCTCTGTTTTTACCAAAGTCCTTCCTGTAAAACAATTACCTAATGCACATTCTACTTGAGTATCTGTAAATTCACTTT
>NZ_JBJIAA010000024.1:0-61943 GCF_045310695.1 Clostridium neuense | reverse complement strand
GGAGCGGGTAGAGGGAATCGAACCCTCGTGACTAGCTTGGAAGGCTAGGGCTCTACCATTGAGCTACACCCGCATATTTTATTGTAGTGGTCGGGGTGACAGGGATTGAACCTGCGACCTCATGGTCCCAAACCACGCGCGCTCCCATCTGCGCCACACCCCGGCGAATTTGCTGTGTCGTCATTACTTTGTGTTTTTGTGCTGCGTCCTGACGACAGAGATTATTCTACACTATACAGCTAAATTCGTCAACCCCTTTTTTAAATTTTTTTTATATATTCTTTATACTTGCACTAATTTTCCCATTATTTATGCCTATAAATGCTATGCTATTAGGACCTTTTCTAGATAAGGATACACTTCCCGGATTTATAAATAATATGCCAAGTTCATTAGCTATAAATGGCATATGAGTATGCCCAAAGAGAGCTATATCAGCTTTTACTTCCATTGCTCTATATTTTAATCTATTAAGATTATATTTAACACCATACTCATGTCCATGAGTAATAAAAAACTTTTTTCCACCTATTATTTCTATTCTTTCAAGTGGGTCTGTGGTCATAAAATCACAATTTCCGGTAACACTTATTATTTCACCACTATATTTATTCCTTATTTCATTTATATCTTCTACATTATCACCTAAATGTATAACTACATCAGCATTTTCTATATGACTACATGCTTTATCTATCATGTGCTTATTTCTATGGGTATCACTCATAACAGCTATATGCATTTTAATCACTCCCAAGATAATTTACTTATTTCTTCTGACAATTTTTTAAGTGCTATTGCTCTATGACTCATGGTATTTTTCTCACTCGCTGTAATTTCACCAAAGGTTTTATCATATTCAGGTACATAAAATAGAGGGTCATAACCAAAGCCATCCTTTCCCCTTGCCTCCTCTGCAATATAGCCTTCAACCTCTCCCTGCGCCCTTATAATATCCTTATCATTAACAACAAGAATAATTGCACAAACAAATTTTGCTTTTCGCTTTTCAAAAGGTACATCTTCTAAAAGTTTTAGTAATTTCGAGTTGTTTTTTTCTGAATTTCCATGTTCACCTGCAAACCTTGCAGAGTAAACACCTGGAGCTCCATCAAGAATATCTACCATAAGTCCAGAATCATCTGCTATAACTGCAGAATCCTTTTTTAATTTCCATATTTCATAAGCTTTTTTGTACGCATTCTCCATGAAAGTTTTACCATCTTCTTCTACTTCTATGTGCACTCCTGCTTCACTTTGAGACATTATATTCAATTTATATTTTTTAAGTATTTCCTTTATCTCCCGTATTTTATCTTTATTATTACTTGCAATTATCAAGTTCTTCAATTTTTTCACCTCTAATATATGATTACCAATTCAATATTTGACTTATACTTTACTTATAATTACACTGCCAGTTAAATTTAGCAATAAAAGCAATTCATTAATTATAAATTTTAAATAGTTCATCACACTCTGGAGGCATGACTTCCTTTTCAACTTCACCTTCTATAAGTATACCTTTTTCATTAGTTATCCTTCCAACTATGAATGCTTTAATATTATTTTCCTGCAATTTTTTCAAAAGTCTCTCTCCATTCTTGCAGCATATAAGCATACTTCCTGATGATATAAACCTTAAAATTTCTATATCAAAAGCTCTTGCCACTTTTTTTGTGACAGAACTTATTGGAAGCTTATCCCTATATACTTTAAAGCCAACATTTGATGCACTTGCCACTTCCCATAGCGCTCCTAAAAGCCCACCTTCAGTTATATCATGCATGCTATTAACACCAAATTTTCCTGCAATTTCTCCCTCTCTTATAACACTCAATTCCTCACCATATGATTTTCCCTCTCTCAATTCATCATTTGAAAGTATATTTTTTAATTTGTCGAATTTTTCATTTATTGCAATATAAGTTCCTTCCATGCCCAAAGTTTTTGTTACTATTACATCATCTCCAACTTGCGCTCCTGAAGTAAGTACAGTTTTATTTTTCTCACCTTTCCCTATGGCTGTACATGAAACTATTATTCTATTTACTGCATCTGTAACTTCAGTGTGTCCTCCAAGAATCTGAATATTAAACTTCTTACATTCATTGCTTATATCAGACATTATATTTTTTATTTCATCTATTTTTGTTGACTCGGGTACCATTATAGTAACCAAAATCCCCACTGCCTCTACGCCGGCAGAAGCTATATCATTGCAATTTATATTAACAGCTAATTTGCCTATTCCCTTTTGTGCTGCCGTTATTGGGTCTGTAGAAACTACACAATCATAATCTCCATATCTTATTACACTGCAGTCTTCTCCAATACCTCCACTAACAACAACATCATTACGTATGCTTCCTCTATTATTATCTATAATTAATTTTAAATCGTTCCAATTAATTTTTCCTATTTCCATACTAATTCTCCTTTAAAAAGTGTGTGCATTAAATTTATTTTCAATTTTTAATCACAAAAATACAGCTTAAATCATATTATATAAAGTAGGATTATTTTTATCAAGGCGGTGTATGTTTTGAAGTATATAGGCCCTTTTTTTAGATTAAATTCAATAAATAAGGATAATATAAAAAGTCAGTTATTTCATCTTTCAAAAGAAGCCATAAAAGATATAATTTTTAATTCAAAATGCGGGATAACCTTTCCATTAAAAGATATAAAAGCAAAAGATATTTTCCTAAATGATATTAACACATTTAAATCATTTTCTCCACTACTCTGTATTTATAAAAAATCAGACTGCCACTTATATACACTTGATAAAAAGTTAAGTTGGGATGACAGCAGCCATAGAAAAAATATAATTATATCTTCTAATGCATATATGACGTTATCTCTAATGGAGTTATCTAACTATTTTCTTAAATTTAAATCAACATACCCTAAAAAATTTTACTTAAATCCAATATATATTTTTATAGCTAAGAAACAAATTGATTTTTATACCTCATACTTAAGAAATCCAGAAGGAGTCTTTATAGACAAAAAAGATATCTCAAATGGACTCACCTCTGAAATAATGCTTGATGTCAAAAGTAAAGACTTTAAATTCTCAGATCAAGCTTTATTAATGTGTACACACTATAAGTTTTCAACTTTATATAAAGGAAAAAACTCTTTAGAATACAAAAAATTTTCTTTTGATATACTGAAGATGTTTTTGCATTTTAAAGACGAATTATATAACTTATCTTCCAAAGAATTGAACAAGCTAATTTTAGCTTTGAACATATTTTATGATTATAGTAAGGACATCAAAGCTTATGAACTTTTAATAGATCTTTTTGAATTTATTTGTGAAAATCACGTTATAAATTATTCAGGAAACATAACAAATTCATGTCTTTTGTGCCTAAATGCAATAATGTTATATAAAAACTCAAAGCTTACAAAATTTAAGGACACAGCCTTGAAAATGTACTCAATGCTTCAAGATTTGTTTATTCCTGAGTATGGAATGTTTTTTAAGCAAGATGAAAAAAAGGAATGTAATTTCTATTCAACAGAAATAATTCTATATATCATAAATTCCATACTCATATGTGACTTATGTGAAGATTCCAAACCATATGATTCAATAATTGAAGATGTATTTAAGCATCAACTAATAGAATCCGGTATCATAGCTTCATGGCCTGCTGTGCCTAGTTTAGACGATCCCGAACGTTACAAAAACTTTTCTTTAAAAGCAGACGATTTAATTGATGAAACAAACTTTAAAATGTCGTCAATGCCAACACCTGAAGTAGCTCAAATTGCACCTGTACTTTTTAAAAAGGTTAGCTTTAACAAAAAGAAAAGAACTTTTAGTGATACAAAACAATGCTTTTATAGCGATAATAATATGTTTATATTTTTTATAATTATATATTGCTTTAAGCATTATTTCGATTTTTAAAATTAATTATAAATTTATAACTTTAAATTCATGTACCATCTATGGATAAACAACTTGATACATGAATTTACTTCCTATTTTATTGATGAAATGATTATCTCTCCATATGGATTCTGATTAAGTTCACTTATAATTGGACTCATACAAACTATATTATTTTTAATACACATAGGAATAACTGGCAAATCATCAACCAATTGCTTTATTGCCTTATAGTAATATTCACTACTTTTATTTGCATTATTTGAATTAATCATACTATAAATAAGATTATCATAAACAACACTGCTATATTTATTTAAATTAAATGGTGATTTTGAAGAAAACATTTCTAGAAAACTCATTGGATTATTAAAAGAAATATTGTATTCTCCTAAAAACATATCGTAATCTCCATTTTTTAAAATCTTACAAAGATTGCTTTTATTATATCCTTTTAATTCAAAGTTTATTTTTTTGTTCTTATCTACAGTTTGAATATTTTTGTTTATAGAATCAATATAGTTTTCACAAATTTTTCTGTTAAAGGTTCCTTCTTCGTATACAAGTAAAATCTTATTATCGCTGTCATATCCACTCTTTTTAAGGTCCTCAAACCCTTCTAACGGAACCGCATCCTTAAACATATTTGCTCCTATATAATTTTGCCTTATACTTGAAGGAACAAAATTATATATTGGAGAAATAGTTTCTTTTGGCATATTTTGAACTAGTTTGTTTCTGCTAGTTAATAAATTTATTGCCTTCCTAAAATTAATATCAGATACCTTATTCATGTTAAAAGAAAGTGCATATATGCTTAAAGTACTAAAGTTTTTAACATGATTGCTCTGTTTTAATCTATTTATTTCAGTAGTTGGAGGATTAGAAAATATATCTATGCTGTTTGAATCAAAATCCGTAACGGAATATGCACTTGCATTTTCACCATCATTATAAAATTTAAGCTTTAACTCATTACTCTTAACACTGTCCTTCATAAAATAGTTACTATTCTTTTTAAGTGTTATTAATCCCTGAGAAACATATGTAATTCTAAATGGGCCACTATATTTTATTTTTAAATAATTCTCCTGCCATTTATCCGTATTTCTATTAATTTCTCTAAGAAAAAATTGGGGTTCAGATAAAATGCTTAAAAAATAATCACATGGGCTATTAAGTCTTATTATCAAAGTATTATCATCTATTGCATTAATAGCAACTTTATCAAATGAGGTTTTACCCGAATTATAAGCTTCTTCCCCGTATATATATCTAAGATCATATACATTAACATTATTAGTTTGTGGTGATAGCATTTCTTTGAAAAAGACATAAAAGTCCTGTGCAGTTATCTTTTGTCCATCACTCCACATTGCATTATCTCTTATGTGAAAGGTATACTGCATTTTGTCCTTAGACACTTCCCACCTTTCAGCAAGCCCTGGCTTAATTTCCATTGTCTTATCATCCTCATATACAAGCCCCGAAAAAAGAGCTTTAAGAAATTCATTTGTCTTAACATTCCTATCTTGAGAAGCAGTAAGACTTTCTGGAACTGTTCCAATAGCATAAGTAATGGAATTATTTTTAACTGAAGTTTGAAACTCTTTGGTTTTCTTTTCAACACATCCTGTAAACATCAGACATATAATTATTGTATTAATAATAACTTTATATAATTTATTCATATCTCAAAACTCTTTCTAAAAATTTAGTATAATATCCTTATTTGTTTATTATTTACAACAATATCATGAAATAAACATTTTTGTGTTATTTATTTTAAACTATAATATTGTGATGCAATTTATGATATAATAATACTAATAATGCTATTTAAGCCTTAAGCTTATATAATATGAATTTTTTATTTTATATTAAATAAATTTAATCCATAAAGCTTGAACTAAAACGGAGGTAATAACCAATGACTATTTGTGTGGAAATAGTTGGCCTTTTAACCATGCTTATTTTTTGTTTTATAGGCATATGGAGTTTCATTATACTAAATCAACTACTTGGTCAGTTCAGATACAAAAATTATTTAATGGAAAAATTAATACAAATCATATCCTATAACTCAAAAAAAAGTAATGACTCAGATGAAAACATAAATAGTAATGACACTTATGATTCCACTGAGCCAATTAAAAATAATAATGTTTCTAAAATGTTTGCAAAAGATGAAGATAATTTAAATGCTTAATATGGTTCCTTTAGAGGAACCATATTAATTTCTTATAATCTTCTAATGTCAGGTCTTGATACTATTTCTCTTCTATATTTTACGCAAACATCGATTATATAATCAATATTCATATATCTACGACCATATATTATTTTATAAAATCTAGCAAGATTTAAAAATTAAAAGAGCTTTTAAAAAGCTCTTTTTCAAAATACTCCCATATACATGAAAAACATAGTGCCAAGTGCTATAAATGCACATCCACCAGAATAAAAAAGGCTTCTAGATTTGTCACTATTATCAAAAAAATTAACTGCCCAAACAATCATAGTAAAAGTCATAAATATATCAAATATTTTGTAGTTACCGAAGTATTGTATTGAAATAAATTGATATGTAGTAAGCAAAGTAAATATAAGACAAGCTGTTGTAACTACGACTAAAGTCCAGCTTAAAAACCCTACAGTCTTTTTTAACATAATACTTCCTCCCTAAAAATTCCTATTAAATATAATATATTATTTTTTCACCTTTGTAAATAACCTCTTCAACTTTAATTTTGTAAACTTTTTACTAATTCTTCAAATTCATCTTCATTAAGTATTTTTATGCCTAGTTTTAAAGCCTTATCATATTTAGAGCCAGCATTTTCACCTGCAATGACATAATCTGTTTTTTTACTGACACTTCCCGCAACATTTGCACCAAAACTTTCAAGCTTTTCCTTTATTTCAGTTCTGGAATAGTTTTTAAGTGTTCCTGTTGCAACTACAGTTTTACCTGTAAGAGGATTGTTCGTGACTTCACTCTCTTGGTATGTTGGACATACGCCTAATGAAAAAAGTTCTTCTATACTTTTTACTATTTTCTCCTGTTTAAAAAATTCCACTATACTTTTTGCAACAATATCACCTATATCTTGAACAGAAATTAATTCATCATAAGTTGCTTTTTGTATGTTATCGAAATTTTTAAATTTTTTAACAAGATCATTTGCAGTTTTTTTGCCAACATTAGGTATACTAAGCGAATAAATAAAAGATGATAAATCACAATTTTTACTTTTTTCAATAGCTTCAATTAAATTTGCAGCTTTTTTCTCAGCGAACTTATCTAGTTTGAGCAAATCTTCTTTTTTTATTCTAAATAAATCAGAAATACTTTTAATATCAAGCTTTTCAAATAGCTGCTCTGCCGTTTTTTCACTAAATCCTTCAATATTCATAGCTTCTCTACTGCCAAAGTGAACTATACTTTTTACCATTTGAGGTTTACAGGACAATGTATTTTCACAGAAAAAATGAACGCCTTCCCTTACAAGTTCACTTCCACAAGAGGGGCATACTATTGGTGGCTCTATTTCAACAGTTTTAACATTTTCATCATCTGAAGTGCCCATTATTTCCGGTATAACATCATTGGATCTTCTTATAAAAACCCTTGAACCAATTTTAACGCCCTTTCTCTTTATATCATCCATATTATTTAAAGTAGCCCTTTTTACAACTACTCCAGCAATATCAACTGGCTCCAGCAAAGCGGTTGGAGTAACTCTTCCACTTCTTCCAACATTCCACTCAACATCTATAAGCTTTGTTGTAGCTTCTTCTGCCTCAAATTTATATGCTATTGCCCACTTCGGAAATTTTATTGTATATCCAAGATATTCTCTTGTTTTAAAGTCATCTATTACTATTACAACACCATCAATATCATAATTTAACGTTTTTCTTATATTTCCTACATATTCTATTTCTTTTTTTATTTCATCAATGTTTGTACAACTCTTTATATATTCATCAACAGGAAAACCTTTTTCTTTTATAAAATTCATCATTTCAATATAAGTTTTAAACTGAGTTCCTTCATTATATCCAACATCATAAAAAAATGCAGATAAATTTCTTTTTGCAGTTTCTTTAACATTTAAATTTCTAAGAGCTCCTGCAGCGCCATTTCTGAGGTTTTTCAGCGGAATTTCTGATTTACTATTATAAGCTTCAAAAGCTTCTTTAGTCATTATGGCTTCACCATGTACTTCTATTACAGCATCATTATCTATCTTTAAAGGAATAGTTTTTATTGTTTTCGCTTGAGATGTTATATCCTCTCCTGTAACTCCAGTACCTCTAGTTGCAGCTTTTATAAGTATTCCATTTTCATCATATGTACAATTTATAGTAAGTCCATCAAATTTTTTTGTAAGCACATATTTAAGTGGTGGAAGCTTATCTGCATGATTTAAGTTATACTCATTTACAGCTTTTACATTCCTATTATGCCATTCAATAAGTTCTTCAAAGCTTTGAGCTTTATCAAGACTAAAAAGCTTTGCTCTATGTGTATACTTTTCAAACTGAGGAAGAACCACATCTCCAACCCTCATTGTCGGAGAATATGGATATACAATTCCTGTTTCTGCCTCTAATTTTTTAAGTTCATCATACTTTATATCATATTCTTTATCTGAAACCACAGGATTATCAAGCACATAATAGCTGTATGAATATTTATTTAGCTCCTCAATAAGCTTCTCCATTTTCAAAATTTTATCCTCTTTTTTGTCCATAACTACACCTCATTTTATAAAAGTTCAAGTGGTGCCATATCAAGTCTTAAATTTTTAATTCCCATATTTTCAAAAGCAATTGTTAAATTTACATGACCATCTATTTTATTTATAGTTATTATAGTACCTTTCCCAAATTTGGAGTGTTTTACTTTAGTACCCTTTGATATATCTTTTTCAAGTAAAATTGCAGGTTCATTGTCTTTTATATTTTCTAATCCTCTTTCACTCCTTGAGCTATTAAATTGAATGTTTTTTGGTGGAACTTCCTTTGGGACAGAGTTCAAATTCCAGCTGCTGCTTTTAGTAAAGCCCTGCTTTGTATCTCTGCTAAAGTCATTCCTTAAATTAAAGGTTTCTTTTAGATTGTCATCTATTTCATTTAAAAAATCTGATTCCGTAAAGGCTTCTGTTCTTCCAAATACTCTTCTTATTCTTGCCGAAGTCATATAGAGCTTTTCTTTCGCCCTTGTGACGCCAACATAAGCAAGTCTTCTTGACTCTTCCATCTCATAGGAATTAGTAAACGCTGGACCTCCAGGAAATATACCATTTTCCATTCCGACCATAAATACAACAGGAAATTCAAGTCCCTTTGCACTATGAACTGTCATAAGAACAACTGTATCCGCATCCTCATCATAATTATCTACATCTGCTACTAAAGAAGTCTTTTCAAGAAAAGCTGAAAGAGTTTTATCATCTGATGTATTTTCAAAGTCAACTGCGGCGTTAACTAACTCTTGAAGATTTTCTATTCTAGCTCTATCCTGAACATCATCTGACTTTTTAAGCTCATCCATATAGCCTGTTTGTTCAAGTATTTCCTTTATCAAAATGGATATTGAAATTTCATCTTTTCGTCTTATAAAGCTATTTAATATGCTAACAAATTTACTTATTGAAGTTGCTGTTCTAGATGACAAACCAGGAATATTATTTACATCTAATATAGCATTATATAAGCACTCCTCAATTTCAGCAGCAAAATTTTCAACTTTCGCTACCGTTGTTGCCCCTATACTTCTTTTAGGAACATTTATTATTCTTTTAAGACTTATGTTATCTAGAGGATTATTTATTATCTTAAGATATGCCATTATATCTCTTATTTCTTTTCTATCATAAAACTTTAGCCCTCCTATAATTCTATATGGTATATTTCTTTTTATGAATACATCTTCAAACAAACGTGATTGTGCATTAGTTCTATACAAAATAGCAAAGTCCTTATATTTTCTTTTTTCATCATCCTTAGTCTTAGATATTTCACTTGCTACAAATTCTGCTTCTGCAATATCCGAGTCTGCTCTCAAAACCTTTATTTTGCCGCCATCGTCACTTCTTGTCCTAAGCATTTTCATATGTTCATGAGGATTATTTTGAATTATCTCATTAGCAGCTTTTAGTATATTTCCCTTTGATCTATAATTTTCTTCAAGCTTTACAACCTTTGCATTTTTATATTCTCTTTCAAAATCGAGTATATTTCTTATATCTGCTCCTCTCCAGCCATATATGCATTGGTCATCATCTCCAACTACACATATATTTTTGCTTTCTGAGGCAAGCAGTCTTGCAAATTCATATTGGCACTTATTTGTATCTTGATATTCATCTATCATTATATACTTGAATTTTCTCTGATAGAACTTAAGCACCTCTGGTTCTCTTTTAAATAACTCTACAGTTTTAAAAATAAGATCATCAAAGTCAAGAGCATTATTTTCTTTTAATTTTTTCTGGTACAAAATATATACATCTGCTATTTTATTGAGCTTATAATTACCACTGTTTTCATTTTTATATTGCTGAGGATTTATAAGTTTATCTTTAGCAGAACTTATTTTTGATATTATTTCTTTGTCTGTTATATCTTTTTCATTTATACCTATTTCTTTTATACACTGCCTTATTAGCACTTTTTGATCATCACTATCATATATTGTAAAATTTCTGCTATATCCTATCTTATCAATTTCTCTTCTCAAAATTCTTACACAGCATGAATGAAAGGTTGCTATCCACATATTACTTACCTTTTCACTTCCGATTAGGGCCTTTACCCTTTCCTTCATTTCAGCAGCTGCTTTGTTTGTAAAGGTTATAGCAAGAATTTGCGAAGAATAAATATCAAGCTCATCAAGCATATATGCAATTCTATATGTAAGTACTCTAGTTTTTCCACTTCCCGCTCCTGCAAGTATAAGAAGAGGTCCATCTATTGTAGTAGCTGCTTCATATTGTTCCTTATTAAGCAATTTTTTTAAATCCATAAAATTTCACTCCTTGAGTTTTAAGGCTTAACAGCTCAACCTAATTAAATATCTATAAACTATTAAATATTATAACATTTTATCTCCAAATTTAATCATTCAAAACAAAAAAATCAGCATAAGTTTAATTTCTTATACTGACAATTTTTACTTAAACTATTATAAACCATAAGCAGTAATTTTACAAAGCATTTAGTTTAATATTTTACTTTTCATTAAGCCTATCTAAAATTATATTATACCCATCAGCTCCATAATTAATGCATCTATTAACTCTACTTATAGTGGCAGTACTCGCCCCTGTAATTGAAGCAATGTCTGTATAAGTTTTTTTCTCTTTAAGCATTTTTGCAACTTGAAGTCTTTGCTCGATTGTCTTTATCTCATTTATTGTAAAAATATCTTCAAAAAATCTATAGCACTCATCCCTATTTTGAAGAATTAGTATTGCATCACATAAAAAATCCATAGATTCACTTTTCAATCTTGAATTGTAATCAGCCATAAAAACCACCTCTTTCAACCTATAGATAATATTTTACCATTTTACAACTCATATTTCCACAAAATATTTATCCATGCTAATGAAATAAATATTGCATTTTTATTTTCTGATAATTTTTTATATTCATAACAAATTCTATATCCATCTTATGTAAACTTTTTCATATTTTATTATACAAAAAATAAAAACAGCCCTTGGGGCGGGGCTGTTCATAATAAATAAAAAGGGGGCTATTCATTCCTTGTTATTTATCTTTCGTCTAATATTATAGTAAACAAATAAACAAAAAGCAATAGTAGTATGAAAATTTTATTGTAAATATTTTATTAATATGAATACAATTCCTTCATAATTCATTAACATATTTTGCAAAGGCCTCTTAGTCGTTCAAGTTCAGAAGCTGTAAGCTCCCTATATTCCCCTTCTCCAAGATTTTTGTCTAAATCAAGTCCACCAAAACTCAATCTTTTAAGGTAAATCACCTTTTTACCGAGACTTTCAAACATCCTTTTAACTTGATGATATTTTCCTTCTTGTATTGTAACTTTAACTTTTGATTCATTTTCGCCAGCTTCTAATATTTCTAATTTAGCTGGCATACATTTATAACCATCATCAAGAATAATTCCATCCTTAAACTCTTCAACATCATCTTTATCTATATTAGAATTTATTTTAGCATAATAAATTTTATCTACATGCCATTTAGGTGATATTAACCTATGATTTAATTCTCCATCATTTGTAAGCAGAAGCAATCCAACTGTATCCTTATCCAATCTTCCAACAGGAAATGGTTCAAAAACCTTATGGTTATCTTCAAGAATATCAATAACTGTCTTATCATAATCATCAAAGGTTGCCGATATTACACCATCTGGCTTATTCATCATTAAATATATATACTTCTTGTATATTATTTCCTCACCACTAACTTTTATTGCACTTTTAATAGGATCAAGCTGGTAATTACTGTCCTTTACAACCTTACCATCAATTTCAACCTTTCCGCCTTTTATTATCTTTTTAACATCTTTCCTTGACCCATAACCTGAGTTAGCTAAAACCTTATCCAATCTTTCCATACTTTATTTCCTTTCAACATAAAAACATCCTGTAAAATACACACTATTTATATTTTACAGGATACTAATTATTATACTTAAATCTAACTTCATAACTTAAAAAAATAAAAACCAAATCAATTCATAGTGCACAATGCGACAAAATATTATTACTTCGCATTATTTATGTATTATAGTATCCAAGCACCTTAGTAACATAATTTCTTGTTTCACTTGGAAGACCGTTTATATTTCCGCCGCTGTTTTTAACAGCATTGGGACCAGCATTATATGCTGCAACAGCAAGTTTAGTATTTCCAAACATATCAAGAAGTTCCTTTAGATACTTTGTTCCTCCATCTACATTTTGCTCAATATCATAAGCATTAGTCACACCAAGTTCTCTCGCAGTAGATGGCATAAGCTGCATAAGCCCTTCTGCTCCAACGCCTGAAGTTGAATTTGGATCAAAATCCGATTCTTGCTTTATAACAGACATTATAAGTTTTTTATCAACGCCATATTTTTTTGCTGCATCTTCTACAGCTTTATCTATAGAAGTATTACCAGATTTAACTTCATTTTGTATATAATCTAAAGTATTATTCATCAGCATGCCTTGTCCATATCCAAGTTTACTTAAATCACTAGTTCCAAAAAGATTGCTTAAATCAAAAGAACCATTTCCTTCAGCTGATGCATTAAGTAAACTTTCAAGTGCCATCTCAAATCCCTGTGATGAAGATGAATCATCATCAGACATTCCAGATTTAAGCATTTGCTGCATCATATTAAATTCAATATATTTTTGTATACTACTCAAATTAGAGCTATCACTTACAGGCACATTATTCACCTACCTCACATTAATTTCTCAAATAAACTATATCTTTATTTTCGCCAACAGTCAAACAAAACTTTATACGTTTATCTCAAAAACAGAATAATCTTCATATTGTTTTTCACGATTGAACTGGTTTTTGCATAGAATAAGAGCCCTATAAATGCCTTTTTCACTTGGTATAAATGAATAAAAGCTTTTTTTACTGTACTTTTGAACTATATTCCATTCTCCATCCTTCATAATATAAAATTGATATACAATTTCTTTTCCACTTCTGCAGCTAGCATTTAATGTAACTGCCTCATTTATTACAGGAAATTCTCTATCACATTTTACCATAAGTCCATTTACCGGTTGTGCATCTACCACATTAAAATCAATAGATTCACAGCAATCAAATTTCTTAGAACTATTTTTATTTACAGCATATATTTGAACTTTATAGTTTCCCTCACACTTTGGCACTATTTCATATTTTTTAGAAAACTCAAAATTTGTTTCTTCTAATTTAGTCTCGTTCTTACTAATAACAAACTTAACTAAATTTTCTTTTGTATTTAAAGTTACTACTTCCAATTGAATTTTTTCTCCAACAACATAGTAGTCTTTACGAGGAGGAATTATACACTCAATTTTAGCCGGTATATAATCCATAACTTCTATATCTACCTCTGAAAAGCATTCAAAATCTTTATCACAATATTTATCCTTAACTTTAATTTCAATCTTATATTTTCCTGAAGCTGTAGGTGTAAAATTAGTCCAGTTACAAATACCATAATCTATTGATTCTATTATTTGGTTCTCTTTTTTAACTGTAAAACTATATCTTAAATCTATTCCTCCTTTAGCCTCAACTTTGATATTAATAGTTTCACCTTTAAGCAATATTCCTTCTTTGTTCTTATCTATTTTAACTATCTTAACCGGCTTTTTCTTAACCTCTTCTATAGCAAATTTAAACTCTTTTAAAGTCTCAAAAATTCCTTCAAAGCTTTTATCTTTTACCATAAGCTTTACATTGTATATACCTGTCCTTTTAGGTTTCCATACGTAACTTTTGTTTTCACTATAACCACTATCCTCACTTAAATTACCATCGATTACATATCTATAAAGTATATTTTTCCCTCCAGTAACTACAGCTTTCAAATTAATAATACTGCCAACAAGCTGAGGTGAAGTAACATCAGCAGTAAAATCAATTATTTTTATTTCTCTATATTTTTTTACATTATACAAAATCACCGCTCTATCATCAAATTCATTTTTAGAATACATATCCTTAACCATGCATAAAAGCTTAAAATCTCCATATCCTTTTTCTATATAACTTACAATTCGTTTACTTGAATAATCCTGAATACACTCACTTTTCCCTTTAGAATCTATTTTAACAAACTTGTATAATAGCGTCTTATTATCACTATTAACTGCATCTACTTTAAAAATAATCTCATTACCCGTGTAAAGTTCAGTGGTAAGACATTTGAAATTTTTAATTTCTACTTTTTCATTTTTAGAACTTCCTATTACATAATCTGCTTTATTCACATAGCTAAACGGTTTCGTGTCATTTTCTTCTAATGCTTGAATCATTATAGTGTAAATGCCTTCTTTCTTCGGAGACCATACTGCAAATAGTTCATCCGAAAAATCTTTAAGTATATTCCACTTTCCGTTATGTCCTACCAAGAATTTATATAATAAATTTTTATTTATACAATTTCCTATACTTATATTTATCTTTTCATTTTTTTGCTGCGGGCTTTCTTTATCAAACACTATTTCAAATTCCTCCATATTTTTTCATCTCCTAAGAACTTATTAACTTTATTATACTATATTACCATATTTTGTAACAAGATTGTTGTTTACATTTTTTTTGATTTTTTATATTATATAAATAAAGTTACCCCTGCATATACAAAATAAATTTTTAAAAATGACAAGCTCATTTAGCTTAGGAGGGAAACAATGAAAATCTTCAGCCCAGTAGTTACAAATTTTAACAAGATCGAATTTAAAATAGACAATCCAGATGAATTAAATTTCTGTATGCTTAATATAGTTAATGGCATAAATTATATAAAAATAGCCGAGCACTCCATATCTGACAATAGGGTTTTTATAACTCTAGAAAATGAAATAAATATAAAGGCGGATTGCTTAATTATCTATAATAACATAATAAATATAAAATGCTGCTATTTTAAACTATTTTCATCTAAAGAATTTAACACAAGATACTATTATGATGGTAAGCTTGGAGTTGACTATACGCCACAAAAATCAACTTTTAAGCTGTGGGCTCCAAATGCTTTAAATGTAAAACTTCTTTTATATAAAAATGGAGATATAACCTTAAACGATGGACCATCACACTCCATACACCTAAATGAAGAAAATGGCTTATGGAGTATATCTATAGAAGGCGACTTGAAAAATTACTACTATACCTACAATGTTGTTTTATATAATAAAGCAAATGAAGTTACTGATCCATACGCAAAAGCAACGGGTATAAACGGTCATAGAGGAGCTATAATAGATATTTCCGAAACAAATCCTGAAAATTGGGATAAAGACATCTCTCCAAATTCAATAAATAGCTTTACGGATTCTATAATTTATGAAATTAGCATAAGAGATATTTCTGCAAATCCAAACAGTAATATAGAAAATTCCAAAAAATATTTAGGCCTAGCCGAAAAAAATACAAAAACGAAAAATAATCTTCCTACAGGTCTTGATTATTTAAAAGAATTAGGAATAACTCATGTTCAAATAATGCCCATATTTGACTTTTCTTACAAAAGCATAAATGAAGAAGCACCTTCTGAATACAACTGGGGCTATGATCCTCAAAATTACAATGTTCCAGAAGGCTCATATTCCACAAATCCATATGACCCTAAATGTAGAATAAAAGAATTAAAAGCTCTAATAAATGCTCTGCACCAAAATAATATATCTGTTAATATGGATGTAGTTTTTAATCATCTTTGGAATGAAAAAGAAAACAATTTTGAAAAAATATTTCCCGAATACTATTTAAGAAGAAATGAAGATGGTACATTTTCAAACGGCAGTGGCTGCGGCAATGACACAGCTTCAGAAAATCTAATGATGAGAAAATTTATAATTGATTCAGTAGTTTATTTAGTAGAAGAATACCATATAGACGGTTTCAGATTTGATCTTATGGGAATTCATGATATAGATACTATGAACAAAATACGTGAAATACTTTACAAATTTAAAAGGCCAATAATGCTTTACGGCGAAGGCTGGAATCTGAATACTAACCTACCCTACGAGCAAAGATCCATCATACAGAATTCTTTTAAAACTCCATGCATAGGATATTTTAACGAAATCATACGAGATTCAATTAAAGGCTCGGTTTTTGACATAAATTCAAAAGGTTTTGCTTCTAATGGTGAAAATCTTGAAAATTCAATAAAGCTATGCTTTACTGGCTGCATAAATTATGCTGATTGGCTTAAAGGTCCGTTTAATTCTCCAGAACAATCTATAAACTATGTTTCCTGCCATGATAATGCAGCTTTATACGATAAACTCAAAGCTTCCAATCCAAATGACAGTGATGAAACTTTAATGGAAAGGGTAAAACTTTCCCTAGGTATAATATTAACCTGCCAAGGTATACCTTTTCTTAACTGTGGATCAGAATTTGGAAGGACAAAAAACGGTATAGACAATACCTACAACTCTCCAGACAATATAAATTGGATAGATTGGGAACTAAAAGATAAGCATATAGATTATGTAAACTATATTAAAGAACTCATTAATCTGCGAAAAAATCATTCTGCCTTTAGGTTTACAAATCCAGATAATCTAAAGTGTAATCTTGAATTTATAAGCAATATGCCAAAAAATTCTGTTGGCTTCATATTAAAAAATAAACCTAACGGCGACATCTGGAATAATTTAATTATAATATATAATGCTAATAACTACTCTGTTAATACTCCAATACCATGGGGAAGCTGGAATGTATGCGTAGACAAACATTCTGTAGGAAAATCAACTATAAAAAATATATCAAACAATTATAAAGTTGAAGGCCTGAGCATAAACATATTATACAATTAATAGTTAAGGGGTTTCACCTTTCTTTTAAGTGAAACCCCTTAACTGTAAAATTCTCCATATTATAAAAGCTTTTTCTTTAATTCTTCTGCCATATCCTCGTAACCTGGTTTTCCAAGAAGAGCAAACATATTTTTCTTGTAAGCTTCAACTCCTGGTTGATTAAATGGGTTAACTCCTAATAAATATCCACTTATAGCACATGCTTTTTCAAAGAAATATACCATGTATCCAAAATTATAAGCAGTAAGTTCTGGAACATTTACAACCATAACTGGAACTCCACCATCATTATGTGCAAGAACAGTTCCTCTAAAAGCTTGTTTATTAACAAAATCAATAGTCTTACCAGCTACAAAATTAAGACCATCAAGATTTTCTTTATCCTCGCCTATAGTTATTTCTTTTCTAGGATTTTCAACATTTATAAATGTTTCTATAAGATCTCTTCTTCCTTGCTGTATGTATTGACCCATAGAATGTAAATCAGTAGAGAAATCCCCTGCTGCTGGGAATAATCCTTTGTTATCCTTTCCTTCACTTTCTCCAAATAATTGTTTCCACCATTCTCCAAAGTAATGAAGTGAAGGTTCAAAGTTAGTTATCATCTCTATTGATTTTCCCTGTCTGTATAATGCATTTCTAGCTGCTGCATATTTGTAAGCATCATTTTTATCAAGATCTTCATCTTTATATGCTTCTCTTGCATCTGCTGCACCCTTCATCATTTCATCTATGTCTATTCCAGCTGCTGCTATAGGAAGTAAACCAACTGCTGTTAAAACGGAATATCTTCCTCCAATATCATCAGGAACAACAAAAGACTCATATCCTTCAGCATCAGCTAAAGTTTTAAGTGCTCCTTTTTTAGCATCTGTTGTTGCATATATTCTCTTTCTAGCTTCTTCAACACCGTATTTTTTCTCAAGAAGCTCTCTAAATATTCTAAAAGCAATAGCTGGCTCTGTTGTTGTACCAGACTTTGATATTACATTAACAGATATATCTTTTCCTTCTATAGCCTCTAACATATCTGCAAGATAAGTGGAACTTATATTATTTCCGCAGAATAGTATTTGTGGTGCTTTTCTATTTTCTTTTGAAATATTTGCACTGAATGTATGAGAAAGCATTTCTATAGCAGCTCTTGCTCCAAGATATGATCCACCAATTCCTATAACTACAAGAACATCAGAATCACTTTTTATTTTTTCTGCTGACTTTTTTATTCTACTAAATTCTTCTTTACAATAATTAATAGGAAGATCTACCCATCCTAAAAAATCATTTCCTGCTCCTGTTTTACTGTTAATCATTTCATGAGCAGTTTTTACCATTGGCTTTAGGTTCTCTAATTCCTCATCATTAAGGTAAGGTTTAGTATTCTTTAAATCAAGACTTAAGTTTTTAGCCATTACAAAGTCCCCTCCAAATTTTTTATTTTTATATCTATAGCAATTTTAGACTATTATTTTAAATAAATCAAGATTTTAATTGTTAAAAGTTTGACAATCGTTCAGAACTGTTATATAATAGAATCATAGAAAATATAATTTTTAGGAGGGATTTTCATTATGGAGAAAAAAATTATCATCAAAAACCTTATAGGAAATAAATTTCAATGTCAGGATGCAATACTGTTAAAATCGGAGCTTCTAGCTAACTTAAACAACAATGTAATTCTAGATTTTTCTGGAATAGACTATGTTCCTACAACCTTCTTTTATAATTTATTCTCCGAACTGTTATATATCAATGATAGAAAAGATATCCTAAATCATATTAAAGTAGAAAACTTACCTAACATTGATGATTATAATAAAGTAGTTTATGGAACAGCAAGCCTCGTTTCATAATTTAAATTAAAAACAGCGTCTAACCCACTTTAATACAGACGTATTTATATGAAATTTATCTTAATAACCTTAAAACGCTTCCTTAATAAAACCCTATTAAGGAATTTTTTTATGCCTTAAATTAAAGCTTTATTGAAAATTTTACTATACATATTTTAGTGCCATAAAGCTAACTATATTATCGTAATAATTTCAAAATATAATCTTAGGAGGTAAGACTATGGTTGCTACTAGTAATATGCAAATAGAAGCAAATAATTTAAAGGTTATTGAGGATCAACTTGGATATGAAGCTTTATTAAATAAAAAATTCAGTCAATATAGTCAAATGTGTACTGATAGTCAGCTAAAGAACCTTTGCAATGAAGCTTGCCAAACTCACAAAGATAACTTTAATTCGTTGAAATCTTATCTTGATTCGCATCAATAGAATCAAACTTTATATGAACTCGAAATTTATTTGTATAAAATGTAGTTTTCTTAGTATTAAATTATACAAGAATTTCACTAAATAAATGCGTTTATATGTAATTAATTTTTAGGAGGGATTTTTATATGAACGGTACAATGAACATGTCCGAAAAAGATATGATGCACGATTTACTTGCAACTGAAAAGCAAGCAATTTCAGCCTACAGTACAGGAATTACCGAAACTTCCTGCGAAAATTTAAGAAAAACACTACTAAATAACTTTAGAACTTGTGAAGAAACTCAATATAAAATCTTTGATTCAATGAAACAAAAAGGCTGGTATGCTACAAAAGATGCTCCTGATGCTGATGTAACAAAGGCAAAAGATTCTGCAAATTCAATGGCACAGGAACTACGCTAAAGGTGAAATAATAATATTTCAGGGCATTAAATAAAGGCCATAAATCTAAGAGGCTAATTATTAAAATACTAAGAAGTTTCAACAACTCGCTAAACGCTCAGACAAATTGAAACTTCTAAGTCTTTTAACAATTAGCCTCCAAGATTTATTGACCTTTATTTAAACTGTCCTGCAACATTATTACTTCACCTCAACCGTAGGTTCAAGGAACGATTTTTTGCATTAGATCTATAGGATTTTTTTAATGTGACGAAGAATTGTTAATTCGCATTTACTTTGACGCAATTTAATTCTAGGATCTATAACAAAATACAGTATATCCACCAAATAATTGAAAATTGCTGCTATTGCTATCATAAAAACAACACATGCAAATACAGCATCATACTGTCTCTCATGTACCATGGATAGAAAAAACACCCTAATCCATTGGAATCCAGGGCAGTCTGTACTACTATTAACTCTAAAAACATCGTCGAAAATGAGCTTCCTATAAATGTTATTATGGGATTCAAAGTATTTTTCAAAAGATACTTGTACTCTACTGTTTTCCTACTAAATCCATATGCATAAGCAGTCGTTATAAATTCTTTTTTTCTTATATCTGGCATTATTACTTTTATTCGTTTTGTACACTGTGAAATATATATAATGATACATAAAATTACTATTAAAAAGCTTGAAAAAAAATCATTTTAGCTAATACAAATGCTGGAATACTCATTCCCAAGTATATAGTAAGATCTAGGACTGCACAAGTTTAGGTATAGTTTTTAAAATTCTTGCCCTTGTTTTACTATCTACATCTATTACATCTTCTACTAGTTGACTTGTATATAAAAAACGCAATTATGAATGCTTCCATAAACGTTAGTACAAGTCAGAAGGTCGTTTTTATAAAATCACACCATAATGTTGTTATATTCCATTATTTCAAAGCATTCTTTATAAAATTAAAATATATTAGCATACCTCATAAATATTTATAATTATGCCCACTTTACAAAATAAAGTTATATAATAATCTTATAGATAATATTTATTGGAGGTATGTACTATGAACTCTTGGATTAAAGAATCTATTTTCTATCATATTTATCCTTTAGGCTTTTGCGGGGCTCCTGAAAATAATGACTTAATCTCTTCACCAGTATCACGCCTAGATAAAATAGAAAAATGGATACCACACTTAAAAGCTCTTGAAATAAATGCAGTATATATGGGACCTGTTTTTGAATCAACTTCCCATGGATATGATACTATAGACTATTTCAAAGTAGATAGAAGACTTGGAACAAATGATACACTTAAAAAAATCTCAAAACTCTTCCATGAAAATGATATAAAATTAATTGTGGATGGAGTATTTAATCATGTTGGAAGAGATTTTCCAAAGTTTAAGGATTTAATTTCAAACAAACAAAATTCTAAATATATATCTTGGTTTTCAGGAGTAAATTTTAATGGCAATACATCATACAATGATGGTTTCTCATATGATTCATGGAACGGTTATTACAATCTCGTCAAGCTAAATACCTATAATAGTGAAGTTAAAAATTATATATTTGAAATAATTAAATTCTGGATTCAGGAGTTTGATATAGATGGCATAAGACTCGATGCAGCAGACTGTTTAGAGTTAAATTTTCTAAAAGAACTTTCACATTATGCTAGAAGTTTAAGACCAGATATACTTCTTCTTGGAGAAATCATACATGGAGATTATAATATATGGGCAAATAATGACATCCTAGATACAGTGACTAACTATGAATGTTACAAAGGACTTTATTCAAGCCATAATTCTCTCAATTATTTTGAAATTGCCTATTCCTTAAACAGACAATTTGGAAATGGAGGCATATATAAAGACCTTCCTCTATACAATTTTGTTGATAATCATGATGTTAATAGAATAGCAAGTACTTTAACAGACTTAGACAATATTTACCCACTATACACGCTGCTCTTTACTATGCCTGGAATACCATCTATATATTATGGAAGTGAATTTGGAATAAAAGGAACAAAGGAGAACGGTTCTGATTCCAAACTTCGTCCTGAAATTAATTTAGAGGATTTTCATGACTTAAAGGACAGTCAAAAACTTTTAAAGTTCATACAATGTGTTTCTAAAATAAGGGCAACGCATAATGCCATAAAAAAAGGCTCCTACAATCAACTATTTATTTCTAATAAACAATATGCATTTTTAAGAAACTTCGAAGATGAAAATATAATAGTTGCTGTTAATTGCTCCAAAGAAAATACAGAAATAAAGTTTTCCCTGGAGAGCACAAAGCTTTTAGATTTAATAACTAAAGAAACATTTGATATAAAAAATAACGCTGCAATTTTACCTCTCTCTAAAAATCAAGCAAGAATATTGAAATTAGAAAAATAATAGTTTATTTATATCTATTTTTGACTATAATTAAATATGTAACTTAAATTTAAAGGAGCAATTTTATATGAATCTACAACCAATTGATATGCTAAAAAAATATTTTGGATATTCTTCATTTAGAAAAGGTCAAGAAAAAATAATACAAAGCATACTTAATAATAAAGATACTTTTGCCATAATGCCAACTGGCGGAGGAAAATCCATATGCTATCAAATTCCTGCTCTTTCAATGGAAGGAATAACTATTGTAATTTCTCCCCTAATCTCGCTCATGAAGGATCAGGTAGACACTCTTAGAGAAAACGGAGTAAACGCATCCTTCATAAATAGTTCTTTATCTTCAAGGGAGGTAAATGAAGTTATTTTAGGTGCTGTTTCGGGCCACTGCAAAATTTTATATGTTGCTCCTGAAAGATTAGAACAGGATTATTTTAAAAATACAGTAAAAAGTTTAAATATATCTATGGTGGCTGTAGATGAAGCGCATTGTGTATCTCAATGGGGTCATGATTTTAGGGTAAGTTATAAAAGAATTGCTCCCTTCATTGAAAGTCTTAGCAAGAGGCCTGTAGTATGCGCATTTACTGCTACTGCAACACCTAAAGTAAAGAATGATATTATAGAACTTTTAAATCTTAAAAACCCTGAATGCTTTACAACAGGTTTTGATAGAGAAAACTTATTCTTTTCTGTAATTAGAAATGAAAATAAGCTTGATTTTATACTTAGATATATTTCAAAAAACAAGAACAATTCCGGAATTATTTATGCCGCCACAAGAAAAGAAGTAGATAGCATATATGAAAAGCTGCTTAGAAAAGGATATTCCGTTGGAAGATACCATGCAGGTTTATCTGATGATGAAAGAACTAAAAATCAAGAAGCTTTTGTTTATGATGACATAAAAATAATAATAGCCACTAATGCGTTTGGAATGGGCATAGATAAATCGAATGTAAGATTTGTTATTCATCATAATATGCCAAAGAATATGGAATCCTATTATCAAGAAGCTGGTCGTGCTGGCAGAGATGGAGAAAATAGTGAATGCATACTTCTTTTTGGCGGACAAGATATTCACATTCAAAAGTTCCTTATACAACAAAGCATTCCTTCATATGAAAGGCAGAGAATTGAACTTCAAAAGTTAAATTCAATGATTGAGTATTGCAGAACTACTTCATGCCTTAGAAAATACATATTAAATTACTTTGGCGAAGAATATAAACTTGAAAATTGCAGCAATTGTAGTAATTGTATAAATGATTCAGAACTTGTGGACATAACAGTAGAAGCTCAAAAAATATTATCTTGTGTATATAGAATGAATCAAAACTATGGAATAACCTTAATTTCTGAAGTTTTAAAGGGGTCTAAAAATCAGAGAGTACTAAGTTTTAGATTCAATACTTTATCCACTTATGGAATAATGAGTGAATACAAAATTAAAGACATTGTTGATTTAATAAATGCACTTATCGCAGAGCAATATTTAACTCTCACTGAAACAGAGTATCCTGTGGTAAAGCTTACTGAGAAAAGCTATGACGTTTTAAAAGGCACAAAAAAAGTAATGAGAAAAATAATTATCGTAAAAGAGCAATCTATAACAGAAGACAAAACTCTATTTGAACAATTAAAAGAACTTAGAAAAGAACTTGCTTATAGTGAAAAGGTACCTCCATACATAATATTTTCTGATGCAGTACTCACTGAAATGTGCAAATATTATCCTACAAACAAAGAGGTTATGCTTAATCTAAAAGGTATAGGTGAAAAAAAGTACGAAAAATATGGAGACAAATTTGAAGCTTTAATAAAAGCTTATGTTGCAGAAAACAATATAGTTGCTAATAGCATACCGCTTACCACACATCATGAGGTATCATCTAAATCAAAAACACATATGGTCACCTTTGAGCTCTATAAAAGCGGTTTATCTGTTAGTAAAATTGCTGAAAATAGAAAATTATCACCTAAAACAATTCAAGACCATCTTCTAAAATGCGCTGAAGAAGGTTTAGGTGTAGATTTAGATTCATTTATTCCAGAGGAATACTCTGAACTTATATATGAAAAAATACGAACTTTAGGTACTGCTAAATTAAGACCTATAAAAGAAGCTCTTCCAGAAGATGTGGACTACATGGCAATAAAGGCTGCAATTTGTAAATGTCAATTGAATAAAAACGTAAGTTAAAGAAAATGCAAAGTAACAATGCTCAGGCAATTGAAATATCTAAGTATTTTACGATTTTTTCACAAAGATTTACTAAGATTTTTTAAACTGTTCCTTTAGCATTGTTACTTTGCTTTAAGTTTCGCAATGTTTTTACTTTACAACTACCCCATGAATTAATTTAGGAGTTTCTGCCTTATCTGATATGATAATATTATTGTAAATTTTCGAAATAACTTCTTCTACCTCTTCTCTATTTGAATGAAGAGTTACAAGCGGTTCCCCTTTTTTAATTTTATCTCCAACCTTTTTACGAAGCATAATTCCAACTGCTAGGTCAATAGTATCTTCCTTTGTTGCACGTCCTGCTCCAAGAAGCATTGCAGCTGTACCTATCTCATCTGCAACAATTTCAGATACAAATCCAGATTTTTTAGCTGGAACATCTATTTTATAATTAGCTTGAGGAAGCTTATCTGGGTTATCTACTACAGATGCATCCCCACCTTGATTTTTAATAAATAATTTAAGCTTCTCAATTGCCTTTCCGCTTTTTATAACCTCAAGAAGTTTTTTACGTGCTTCCTCTTCTGATTCTGCCTTCCCTGCAAGACAAACCATGTGACTGCCCAGTGTAAGTACAAGCTCCGTCAAATCCTTCGGTCCAACTCCTTTAAGAGTATCAATAGCTTCCTTTACCTCAATAGCATTTCCAACAGCAAAGCCAAGAGGCTGACTCATGTCTGATATAACTGCAATGGTTTTTCGTCCAACACTATTTCCTATGCTAACCATTGTATGTGCAAGCTTATATGCATCCTCTTCTGTCTTCATAAAAGCACCTGAGCCTGTTTTTACATCTAAAACAATTGCATCTGCTCCTGCTGCAATCTTTTTACTCATTATAGAGCTAGCAATTAAAGGAATAGAATTTACTGTTCCTGTAACATCTCTTAAAGCATACAACTTTTTATCTGCTGGGGTTAAATTACCAGTCTGCCCAATAACAGCAATTTTATCCCTATTTACAAGGTCAATAAACTTATCTTTAGTAACTTCTACATTAAACCCTTTTATAGACTCTAATTTATCTATAGTACCACCAGTATGCCCAAGCCCTCTGCCTGACATTTTAGCTACCGGTATATCTAAAGCTGCAACTAATGGTGCTAAGACAAGCGTAGTAGTATCTCCAACACCTCCAGTAGAGTGCTTATCAACTTTTATGCCTTCAATAGCTGACAAATCAATAGTTTCTCCAGAATTCACCATAGCCATTGTTAAATTAGCACGTTCATCAGCTGTCATATCCCTAAAAAATACTGCCATTGCAAATGCACTCATTTGATAATCGGGAATTGTTCCTTTTGTATAACCTTGAATTATGAAGTCAATTTCTTCTTTTGATAGCTCTCCACCATCACGCTTTTTTTCGATTAAATCAACCATTCTCATTTTTCTAGTTCTCCCTATATATCCTTATTTTCTTTTATGTAATCTTCCATAATTTTAACTCCAGCGCTAGCACCAATTCTACTAGCACCAGCCTTAATCATGCTGTCCATATCAGCTTTAGAATGAATACCTCCAGATGCCTTAACTTTAGCATTTTCACCTACAGTTTTGTGCATAAGTTCAACATCCTCTGCTGTTGCCCCACCGCTAGAAAACCCTGTAGAAGTCTTAACAAAATCTGCACCAGCCTTTACGGCAAGTTTGCAGGCACGTATTTTTTCTTCATCATTAAGAAGACATGTTTCAATAATTACTTTCACAAGTGCCTTTCCATCAGCTGCTTTTACAAGCCTATTTATTTCTTCTTCAACAAAATCATCTTTCTTATCTTTTAATGCTCCAATATTGATTACCATATCTATTTCATTTGCACCATTTTCAATCGCATCCTTTGCTTCAAAAACCTTTGTATTTGTGGTACCAGCCCCTAAAGGAAAACCTATAACAGTACAAACCGCAACTTCTGAATTTTTCAATTTATCTGCAGCAAATTTAACCCAAGTTGGATTTACACATACAGATGCGAATTCATATTTTATTGCTTCCTCAATTATTTTATTTATTTGTTCCTCTGTTGCATCAGCCTTTAAAAGTGTATGATCTATCATTTTTGAATACTTCATAAATATTTCCTCCATTTTCAATTATTATCTTAACCGTATTATATCATCATATTCAGTATTTATAAAATTTTATATATAAAAAATAGAAAGATTTCTTTATCTTTCTATTTTCATAGCAATTATAAACTTTTATTTTCTATAAATTTCATCAATTCCTCATTAAATTTATCTTTCTCATCATAAAATAATCCATGACCACTATATTGGAATGGTACAAGTTTAGAATTTTTAATTCCCTTATTTTGTGCCTCAGCTAATTGAAAAAGACAAACCTGGTCGTGTATTCCATGAAGAATTAAAGTTGGAATAGTTATTTTTTTCATATCAGAGAATAATTTCTCCTCATCTAGCCAAGTGTTTGCAACAGCTGCAGTAGCCCAGCTTGCTGCCCGAAGCCCAAGACTAAAAAACCAATCTGAAAATGGCTCAGATATATGTTGAAAGAAAAATGTATCACCAAATTGTCTAAGCATTTTAGGACGGTCGCTATAAGTACCTTTAATAATATCCTCTACAGCCTCTCTTGTTATTCCATATGGAAAATATGAACGCTTAATTAAACTAGGAGCTGCTGCTGCAAAAAGTGCCAATTTAGAAACTCCATCCCCATTATGTCTTGCCATATATCTAATTGCAATTGCTCCACCAGTAGAATGTCCAGCTAACATAAAATTCTTTAATTTAAGTGCTTCAACCACACCAAAAACATCATCTGATAATGTATCATAGTCATATCCTGAAAACGGCTTATCTGACTCCCCAAATCCTCTTTGATCAATTCCAATACACCTATATCCTTCTTTAGGCAGCACATTAAATTGATATTCAAACAAATTATGATCTCCAGGCCAGCCATGTAAAAATAATATTGTTTTCTTTCCTTCTTGATTAATATCCTCTACATAAATTTTTACACCCGATTGTAATTTAACGTAATATCCCATAAAAACCTCTTTCTATAGATTTCTTTACTAGTTATTATATTATGCTAAATTATAACTAATGCTAAAATAATCTTAAGCTATTGCTTTTTTTCATTTTCTCCGTCGTTTATCATAAAACATAATTTTTCTTCTCCTTAATACAAGAATACTTAGAATCCTCTATCTTAATATTCATATGTTATTAAGCATTTATTGAAATATAATTTATTTTTTAAGTGAATTTTTCATCATTATTGACATTAAAACACATATAACTGATATAGCTATGAGTACTAAAAATAAACTGTGAATACCAAAATTAAGTGATTCTCTTACTTTATCTATGGCAATATTAGCATTTACATTTTTTGAACCATATAGATTGTTTACATTTACTCCTTTTATTCCAAGCTTATATAAATACTTTGAAATATTTAAATTAAATATAACCCCAAAAATAGCTACTCCTATAGTTTGACCCATTGTTCTTAAAAGAGAATTTGCTCCTGTAGCTGCTCCCCTTTTATCATGAGAAACTGCTTCCTGAATTACTATTGTAAGAGTTGTTAAGGTTCCACCATAACCAAAGCCTATTACAAAAGCATATATAATAACAAAAATAAGTGAAGAATTAATATTTAAAGTGTAAAATAGCACAGCACTTATTAGAATAATGGAGGTAGAAATAAATATTACAATTCTCTCTCCATACTTTTGCATAGTCTTTGAAAGTACAAAAGATGATAAAATCCACGATATTGACATAGATGCCAAAGAAAGTCCAGATATGGTTGCATTAAAACCTAAAACACTCTGTATATATACAGGCAAATAAACATCCGTTCCTATTAAAATACCTGATACAAGAAAGCTTATTATATTTACAATATTCATTTGACTTGAAAATATATCAAAAGGTACTAAAGGTTCCTCAACTTTATTTTCTATAAAATAAAATAGTGCTAGTAAAATAATCGTAAATACTATAGGTAATAGTATTTTAAAAGAGTAAATCTTAGTATTTTCATTTATCCCCAAAATAGTAAGCAAAAATATGATTATAGCTATTGTAAGTGTTATTATCCCTAAGTAATCCATAGGACTTTCTTTTTTCTGAACCTTCTCGTCCAAATTTTTTTCAAGAAGTACAAGCGAAAATACACCAAAAGGAATATTTATATAAAATATCCAATGCCACGATAACTTATCAATAAAAAAACCTCCTATAAATGGTCCAAGCAAACTTGCTATACCCCATACAGAACTTATCCATCCTTGAACCTTACCCCTCTCTTCTACAGAAAATACATCTCCTACTATAGTATATGCCACAGTAAAAATAGCCCCTGCACCAATACCTTGAAGGGCTCTAAAGATGATAAGCTCATACATATTTAAAGAAATACCACACAAAGCACTTCCTACTAAAAATATTACAATTCCTGTAGATAAAGCTCTCTTTCTTCCATACAAATCAGCAATTTTCCCATAAATAGGAGTTGATATAGCTGATGTAAGTAAGTATATAGAAAAGACCAAACTAATCTTATCAAATCCATTTAAATCTTTAACAATAGTAGGCATAGCCGTTGTAACAACGGTTCCTTCAACAGCTCCCAAAAACATGGCAACCATTATTGAAATAATTATGCCTTTCTTTCTAGCATTCATATTATATAACCTTCCTCTCAATAAGTATCTTTATATATAGTAACACATTAAAATATTATAGGTATATAGAAAATTTCTTAAACTTGTAATTTACTTTGATTGTTATCAAATAGTCATATATATAATTTTTTTAGTTCAATAATGCATACTTCACGTTTATTTGGTTAACAATAAATAGGTAAGGAGGCGATAACTATGGCAAATAATAACAATCAACAAAATAACAATAACAACAAAAACAACAATAATAACAACAAAAATAACAACAATAATAATAACAACAGAAACAACAATAAAAACAATAACAAATAGTTTGTTGCAAAAGTACCTTACAGAAGCAGAAAGAAATCTGCTTCTAACAATTATAAAATGGCGGCAAGATCAGTATCAATCTGAACTTGCCGTCATTTTTATATTAATATATACAGGTTAATTACATGTATTTTAATTCTATATATCTTTTGCTTTATAAACCACTTTTCCATTAATTATAGTATATAAAGTCTTTGTAAATACCTCCATTGGATTACCATTAAAAATTGCAATATCAGCATCTTTTCCCACTTCAATACTTCCTACTCTATTAGATACATTGCATATTTCTGCTGCATTTATTGTAATAGCTTTTAGTCCTTCTTCTATACCTAGTCCTTCCCTTGCTGCAAATCCAGCGCAAATAGGTAAATCCTGTATTCTAGTAACTGGATGGTCTGTTGTAATTGCTACCTTTACTCCTGCTTTATGTAATATACCTGGCGTTTTAAAATCTGCATTTTGTGTTTCTATTTTATTTCTTGAGGACATAGTTGGTCCAATAATTGCTGGAAATCCAGCTTCCTTTATTTCCTCTGCAATTAAATGTCCTTCAGTACAGTGATCTAATGTCAATCTTAAATCAAACTCTTTAGCTATTCGAATTGCAGTTAATATATCATCTGCCCTATGTACGTGGGCTTTTAATGGAATTTCTTTATTAATTACTGGCAGCCAACATTCTTTTCTAAAGTCATTTTGAAAAGCATCACCAGACTTTTCGGCATTTTTCTTTTTTTCATTATACTGCTGTGCCTCAAATAATTGTTCACGTAAAAATGCTGCAATTGACATACGAGTTGATGGCACCATATTTTTCTGATTATAATTTGTCTTTATATTTTCTCCAAAAGCGACCTTCATTGCTGCTGGCTCAAGGACTACCATCTTATCTATTACTCTTCCGTAAGGTTTAATAAATACAAACTGACCACCAACTACATTTGAACTTCCTGGACCTACCATTACTCCAGTAATACCAGCACTCAATGCATTATGAAAAGCTGAATCCATAGGATTAATTCCATCTAAAGCCCTGAGATATGGTGTTACTGGATCATTTATTTCATTGCAATCATCACCCTCAAAGCCTTTTCTTTCTTCCTTAATTCCTATATGACAATGTGCTTCTATAATTCCCGGCATAACTAAACAATTCTCCGCATTAATTACCTCAGAAACATCACCATCACTTATATTAATATTTTCCCCCACCTTTATTATTTTGCCATTTTGTATCAAAACACTTCCATTATTATAATTTGCCCCTGCCATAGTTAATATCTTTCCATTTTTGATTAATAGCATAGTATTTTTCTCCTTTCATTATACTTTCGGTACAAGCTAATTACAAAAAAATAGTAGCCTAACCATATGCTACTGTCTCATCAAAATATAAAAAATGGCTCCACGAAGAGGACTTGAACCTCTAACCTATAGGTCAACAGCAAGCACTAAATTGCTCCCATATCGTGGAACATCATCATGTAATCTATTATGCACATTTTTAAAATTTATATGCATGTATACTTGCTATTTCTATTTAAGTTCCTTTTTATCTTCAATTTTCTTTTTAATCTTACTTTTTACTTCAGGATTACTATAAAGCTCTGCTCCAGCTTCCATCATATGATTAGCTATCGCAGCCATTTTCAACTTAGTTACACTTAACTTTTTACTCATTATAAATACTCTCCTTTTTATATTATATTCTTCAATGAAGAGTATTTTATACATAAATAAAGTTATACATAAGCTATCTAGCTACTACATTGAAGCTAAATTTAAGTCAAAAATATTATAAATTTCAAATGGTGTTTCATCAGAGCGATAAAACCTTACTTTTCCATACTTTGTGTTAAAATTCTCCATAACTTATCATCATCTAATTTTTATAATATACTCTATTTACTAATTATCAGCACATGCTTTCTATATATCACTACAAATAATATTAAATCAATGCCAATCGATGAATTCGTAAAGACATTTTTGATGCTACTGCGTCCTTAAAATCACCAATTAAAAAAGAACTTAGAAATTTCTAAGTTCTTTTTTAATTAAGTCATGGAGTAAATCTAATATATGATATATTATTTAAGACCCATCCATCCAGAAATAACCATCATTTGAACTTCTGATGTTCCTTCATAGATTTCTGTTATTTTTGCATCACGCATCATTCTCTCAATTGGATAATCACCTGTATATCCATAACCACCAAATAATTGTAAGCAACGTCTTGTTACATCGCTGGCATTTGTAGAAGAAACCAATTTGGCCATAGCGGCATAATGCGAAAATCTTTCATTATCATCCTCTGCACATGCAGCTTGATATACTAAAAGTTTTGCTGCTTCTGTATTTGCACGCATCTTTGCAAGTTCGAATTGTGTATTTTGGAATTTTGAAATAGGTCTTCCAAATTGAACACGTTCTTTAACATATTTAACAGTTTCATCTATTGCACCTTCTGCAATACCAAGAGCTTGCGCAGCAATACCTACACGCCCTCCATCAAGCGTTGCCATTGCAATTTTAAATCCTCTGCCTTCTTCTCCTAAAAGATTTTCCTTTGGAACTATACAATTATCAAAGAATAATTCACATGTAGAAGATGCACGAATCCCCATTTTTAATTCATGATTTCCAACAGAAAAACCAGGGAAATCTTTTTCAACTATAAATCCTGAAATACCCTTTGTTCCCTTGCTCTTATCTGTCATAGCAAAAATAATATATATATCTGCATATCCCGCATTGGTAATAAATATTTTGCTGCCATTTAATACATAATGGTCTCCTTCGAGTACTGCTGTTGTTTTTTGCATAGCTGAATCAGTTCCAGCAGAAGGTTCTGTTAATGCAAAAGCACCTAATTTCTCACCTGAAGCAAGTGGTTTTAAATACTTCTCTTTTTGTGCTTCTGTACCATATTTATAAATTGGTGTTGCACAAAGGCTTGTATGTGCTGATACTATAACACCCGTTGTTGCACAACATTTAGATAATTCTTCTACACATTGTACATAACTTAAGGTATCCATTCCAGCTCCACCGTATTCTTCTGGGAATGGTATTCCAAGTAGGCCCATTCCAGCCATTTTTTCTACATTTTCTTTTGGAAAACGCATGCTTTCATCAATTTCCTTTGCAATTTTTTTTACCTCATTTTCTGCAAACTCACGATACATTTCTTGTAATTGTTCATGGTTTTCATCTTGTTTAAAATCCATATTAATTTCCACCTTTCTTTTTTAATTATAGATAAACCAGTTCAACTATTGAAATTCATGTGCACCATAATGCCCAGAAGACGGCATTTTGGTACACATAAATTTCAAGTTTCAAGGTGGTTTATCTTTATCTATAGTTAGCACCATCTAATGGTAAGCATACTTTACCTGGATTCATAATACAGTTTGGATCAAACACTTTTTTAATTCCTCTCATTAATTCCATATTTGTTTCTCCAACGCTATCTGCTAAATGGCTCATCTTTCCACTACCAATTCCATGTTCTCCTGAAACAAGTCCACCACATTCTGTTGCTTCTTTGTAAATAATATCAAAAAATTTATTAACTCTTACTTTAAATTCTGCTTCTTCTAAATCATTACTACATTCGTATATGTGAAGATTTCCATCGCCTGCGTGTCCAAAACTCTTAATGGTTATTCCACACTCTTCACCAGTTTTATTTACAAAAGCAAGATAAGAAGGAATCTTATTTACTGGAACTACCACATCGCATTCATCTAATAGTTTTGTTTCTGCCATAATTGCATCTAAGAAACTAGAACGTGCAGCCCATGCATCTTTCATTTTTGCAGGTGTATCAGCTACAAGAACATCAATTGCTCCTGCTTCTAACACCATTTCACTTGCTTGCTCAATAAGGTCATTCAATTCATCTTCATTACTTGCATCTATAGTAACAAGTAAATAAGCATTTGCAGTTACTCCACCAACTACTTGTGGGAATACACTCTTTCCAATATATCTTTCACTAGCCAAAACAATTTCTCTTTCCATAAATTCTAATGCTTCTGGATTCATGTGTTCCATTTTAAATTTAGGAACAGTAGAAATGCAATCATCCAAATTTTCAAAAGGAATAATTAAACTTGCAACTACCTTTGGTGCTGGCATAGTTTTCAAAGTAAGCTCTGTAATAATTCCAAGAGTACCTTCTGAACCAATCATTAAATTTAGTAAACTGTAACCCGAACTTGTTTTTGATACTGTAGCTCCAAAATGAGTAATTTCTCCTGTCGGTAAAACAACTGTCATTGCACGTACATAATCACGCGTTGCACCATACTTAACAGCTCTCATTCCACCAGCATTTGTTGAAACATTTCCACCTACGCAAGCGGACTTTTCACCAGGGTCTGGGGCATATAATAATCCTTGTTTCGTGCAATCCTCTGCAAGATCTTTTAGCAAAACACCAGCCTGCACGTGAACAACAAAATTTTCCATATCATAAGAAAGTATTTTATTCATCTTTGTAATATCAATTAAAACTCCTCCTAAAACTGGAACTGCTCCTCCTACAAGTCCTGTTCCTGCTCCTCTTGGAGTTACTGGTATCTTATTTTCATTGCATATTTTTACTACTGCAGCAACTTCCTCTGTTGAGTGTGCCATTAATACAACTTGAGGGGCCTTTTTCCCATAAATAGGCATTTCATCATGGCAGTAATCTACATTGATATCATCACCCGTTAAAATATGCCCTGGAGCTACCTCCTGTAATTTTGAGATTATTTCTTCTGTCAATTGATTATACTGAGCCATATTAATACTTCCTTTCTAAATGTATCTTTTTTATTTTATAAATAGTGTTCCTAAGAAACATATAATACCAGCGATAACTACATAGCATAAGAAATATTTAAACACGCTTCCTAAAATCTTACTTTCCGAACCAGACTTATTAATTGAGCTTGCACCAATTGCAATACTTTGAGGACAAATCATTTTGCCTAGACCGCCTCCAAGAACATTTGCTGCTGCCATCCATGCTGGAGATATCCCAAGATTTTGGGCAGTTTTTGCTTGTAAGCCTCCAAATAAAACACAGGTTGATGTACCTGAACCTGTAACAAAGCCTCCAACTGCTCCAATTAATGGAGAAATAAGCGGATATGCTCTTCCTGTAGCTACGACCAAAAAGCTTGCAATATCTGCAATCATTCCACTATAACCCATTACCTTTGCTACTGCCATAACGCAGCAAATTGTAACAATTGTTTTCCAGTTTCCTTTCAACGTAGTAAGAAGTACCTCTAGCATCGTTGAAACTTTTGCACCTTGAACAAAGCCCCCAATAATTGCAGCAACAAAAATTATAATTCCAGGTGTATTAATCCAACTAAAAGCTAATTTACTTCCGCCTTTTCCAGCATACACAACTACAACACTTTTAATTGGTGCAATCAAGCGATTAATTGCTGGAAATAAAGTTGATGTAAATAGTAGCATCACGAATATTAAAATAAATGGACACCATGCTTGTAATGCCTTTTCAAAGGATATAGCTTCCTCTTTATCCTGATTTACTGATGCTGATATTTGTTCTTTAGTTACTAATAAAGCTGATTCTTTACTCTTATCTAAATTTTCAATTGAATACTCAGCTTCAGGTTTGCTATTAAAGATTTTTGCTGCAATAACTGTACATGCCATACAACAAATAGAACCTACTATATTTGGCAGTTCTGCTCCAACTACCACTGCTGTAATATACCAAGGTATTATAAATGATAATGCAGCAACTAATGTAATAGTAAAAGCTCCCTTTAATGCTTTTATTCCACCACCTACAATGCATACCATAATAAACGGACTGATAAAAGTAATAATCACTTCAATCATTGCTGTACTTGCTGCTAATGTATGAGATGAAACCCCAGTTACTGATGAAAGTGTTACCAGAGGTATTCCAACTGAACCAAATGCAGTTGGTGTACTATTAGCAACCAAGCACGATAAAACTGCTGCAAATGGATTTAATCCAATACCCGCAAGCATAGATGCTGGTATTGCAACAGCTGTGCCAAAGCCCGCCATTCCTTCCATGAAGCTGCCGAAGCCCCATCCAATAATTAATGTTAAAACTCTTTTATCAGAAGATACTCCAGCCAGCATTCTTTTTATTGTTTCCATTGCACCTGTACGTAAAGTTAAGTTATACGTAAACAAAGCTGCAACAATAACTAAACAAATTGGCCACAGGGCATTGAGTACCCCCTCAAATACAGCTGATACAGCATAAACTGAATTAAGTTTCCAGAAAACAATACCTAAGAACATTGTAATAACAAGTGCAATAGAAGTAGCTTTATGCGCCGGCATTTTTAAACCACTTAATGCAATTATGAGGCAAATAATTGGTAACATTGCTATTAAAAATTTTAAAAATAACATTTTTTATCCCCTCATTCAATTTTTATGGTACTAACATTTATATTTTGATCATACAACTTTCCCATATTTAAATAGATAAACCGCTTCAACTATTGAAATTCATGTGCACCATAATACCTACAAGATGGCATTTTGGTACAAATAAATTTCAAGTTTCAAGATGGTTTATCTTTAGATACTGTTTAACTTTAGAATCCCTATTCATAATTTTGCTTTAGTTCATAACTTAAGTGGCCTAAAAACTTTATTTTGCTTTTTCCTTTGCATTCTTCATTTCTTCAATCATAGCTGGAAGAATCTCAGTTACATTTCCAACAATGCCTACATCAGCAATTTCAAAAATTGGAGCTTCCTCATCTTTATTAATTGCTACTATATAATCGGAACCTGACATTCCAGACGTATGTTGTGTAGCTCCAGAAATACCACATGCAATATAAAGTTTTGGTGCTACAATCTTTCCTGATTGTCCAACTTGATGTGCACGAGAAATCCATCCATCTTCAATTGGTGGTCTTGTTGCACCTACTACACCACCAAGTACCTGTGCTAATTCCTCAACAAGTTTGAAATTTTCTGCACTTCCCATTCCACGTCCACCAGAAACAATAACTTGTGCCTCTTCTAAATTAACAGCCTCAGAAATTTCTTTTACTGTATCAACAATTTTTGCCTTAACAGCACTATCTGGAATTTCCATTTTTTTCTCTGTAACACCTGCATTTGAACTAGCCTCTGGCTTTGGAAAGCTTCCACTTCTAACTGTAACTACTGCTGTGCCTTCTACTTCAATATGTTCTAAAATTGTACCCCCATAAGCTGGTCTAGTATAGATAACTTTGCCATCAGCTTTGCTCATTCCTATTACGTCACTTACACAGCCTAAACACATACGTCCTGCAACACGTGGTGCAATATCCTTAGTAAGTGCTGTATTTGCTAATAAAACAATATCTGGATTTTCTTCTTTAATAATTTGTGATAATACTTCCGTTAGAGTATCACAATCTTCGGCAGCATCTGTAAAAATAACTGGAATTCCAAAAGCAGCTACAGTATCTGCTACAGACCTTTTGCCAACCACAATAGCTATTCCTTCTGCATCTAATGATTTTACTGTACTAATGAGTTCAAGGCTTCCGCCTATTGCTTTTTCTCCATCTGTTTCAATAAACAATAATGCTTTCATACTTTCATTTTCCTCCTTATAAATAAACCACTTTAACTATTGAAATTGATGTGCATCATAATGTCCAAAAACGGCATTTTGCTACAAATAAAATTTAAGTTGGTTTATCTTTAATTAGATTGCTTTATCTTTTTTCATTTGCTCCATAGCAGCACTTACTGCGAGGATCGGATCTTTCTCTTGAATTTTTATACCAACCTCTCTCTTAGGAGGTTCAACATATTCAATGCATCGTACTTTTGCTTGTTTTACATCTCCAATTTCTGCTGCTGAATAAGTTGGAATTACTGCCCTACGGCTTGCCATCTTAGTTTTAATTGTAGGATAACGTGGATCATAATTTGGTTTACTTACTGTTACTACGGCTGGAGTTTTTATAGAAACTAAATTATATCCTTCTTCAATTTCTTGATGAACTTCTAGACCATCATCTTTCAAATCGATTACAACTGCCCTACTAACAAAGCTTGTCTTTAATTTCTCAGCAAGCATTGCTCCTACTTGACCAGTAATCTCATCTGTAGATTCCATTCCGCAAAGAATTAAATCAAATTTTTCACCTTTGTCTTTTTCAATTTTATAAATAGCATCTGCCAAAACATTAGCTGTTCCAATAGCATCTAAATCTGCATATAAATCATCTTTTGCAAAAAATGCTTCTTTAGCTCCTACAGCAAGACAATTTTTTAATGTATTTAAAGAATCCTCTGCTCCAATAGTTAGTACACTAACATTTCCTCCATGAGTTTCCGTAAAACGAACTGCCAACTCTAATGCATATGTGTCAAACGCATTTGCTACTAAACTAACTCCATTTAAATTAGGTTTTTTCGTCTTATTATCCAAATGAATTTCAATAGAATCATCTGGAACCTGTTTTACACACAACAGAATATTCATATTTTCCCTCTCCTTTACGCTTTTCAATTACTAAACTATTTTTTGATAGAACCATAGTGTATTTAAATTTTTATAAAGTACTATTTTTTAAAACTTGCTTTAATTAATTTCTATAATAATATATTTTCATGGTACAATGGTCTTACCAATTTAGTTAATTTTACCACACTATTTGAAGCAATACAATCACTTACAGAACTTTACTCTTTAATTCATAATTTTGACATAATTATTTAACTATGTATGCTCTCATTTGTATACTAATATATATAATGAAGCAACACAGCAGATATTCATTAAAATTTAAAAAAATGCGAAGTAACAATACTTCGTGCATCAAAAAAATCCTATAAATCTAAGGTTTACTAGGACTTTTTTAAATCGTTCCTTCAGCATTGTTACTTCGCTCCCACGGTAGTACAAGTAAAAAATTCAAAATCATTATAGAGTCCATTATCTACTAATTCAGGATATCTTTCTTCTGTAACATCGCTTTCTACAAAGCGTTTATGAATCACTTCAGCTTAGTCGTCAAACAAAACTGGCATAACTTTATATACGTATGTATTGACCATTGTTTCTAAAGTATATAGACATGTACTGCCGAAATTGATTTCAAATATAATTGTCTGTTTTTATTTCATAAGCATCTCGCAAAAATGATGGAACCTTTTACAAATTAATATTCTTCACCTTCATCTCCTATGACTTTAGCATTTAATGCATGTGCAACTTTTTTTAATTTATCTATACCCTCATCCTTTATGTAACTTGAACTTATTTTTCCACAATTGTAATTCCACCAAACATTAAATTCCTTTTTCCTCCAAACTATATAATTTCCTGGAATTACTATTTCATCTCCATTTGGTGTTTTAATTTTCATTTCATATTTTAATTCTAATTCTTTACTTTCATTTACTAATTTAATTACTTCGTCATAAGTTATATCGTCATCTGTTTTATTCTGGCGAACTATATGCAAATTATATCCCATAAAATTTCTCCTAACTTTCACTTTAAATCAATATGTAATAATATATAATTTTACCATAAATAAAAATAAAGTAGTGCATGACAACTAACCTTTCAGTCAGAAATCATACTCTACTTTAAAATTATTGATAGTTAAAACGCTTTTTTCCTATTCCCATTCTATTGTTGCAAGAGGTTTACTTGTCACATCATAAACAATTCTATTTACTCCCTTAACTTCATTAACAATTCTTCTAGACACTTTATCTAAAATGGTTTTAGACTCAATTACATATTTTAATTACCTTAAATATTTCCAAAAATGTATCTTGGATATATTTCTTAAATTTATTACATAATATCACTAATAGTTTTAGATTTTCAATACCTAAAAGTTAAAAAATATAAAAAAAGGATATAATTCAATAAATTAACATTACACTATATCCTTATAAACACTTTTTCAATACACAATTTCTAATTATTATAGCTAAAAATCAAATGTATCGCTACACTCAAATTCATCTTCTTCCCAAAAATCTTTCTCATTAAGAACTTTTAAAAAATACTCAATTGTATCTCTCAAAGCCTCTTCTATAGTAATTCCATGTCCTACACCCCCGCAAGCATCTCCAGTTTCATCCTTAACTCGTAAATTAGTATATCCTGTAAAACCTCCATCTGGGCTTTCATAAATTTTCACTTTAAACTTTCCATAAGGTGTCTTTTGTAGCTCTATAACATCAAATTCTGCTACAACTTTTTCTATTCTTGCAATTCCTTTAATCTTAATATCTTGCCATCTTTCCATTATATTACCTCTTTCCAAATGATATTATTGTTCCATCAGGTGCCAAATCAATATATTTCCCATTTTTTACATATCGCGTTACTCCATCTACTTCACCTTGTACCCTATATCTTTTAGCTCCCCTCAAGTTTCTAGCAAATTCTTCTGCTTTTCTAAGATATTGGTCTGCATCTTTTGCACCTACCTCTTTTCCATGTTTATTAAAATGATACTCAAGTGAATTTTTTCCAGAATCAAAACTTCCTTGATTCCATTTTCCACTTGTCCCTTCACCCTTATCCGCATACTGAAATGTACTATCCAAGTCATCACCAAGTCCTGCTAATGACCTAGTCGTTATTTCTCCACCTACTGCTACCTCTGTTGCCCCTACTTCTTCTAATGGCACCGTTACTGTTCCAGCTGTTGGTACCGCGAGAACTACTCCTTCAGCATCAGTTGTAAACCTTGCTGATGTTATTGTTCCTCCTAACAGTGCAGTTAATATATCTCCACCTGATTCGCCTGCTTTTATAGATGTTAATCCTTCATAATCCTTATTACTTTCTAAATTAAATTCCATGGTTTCTAGTTTACTATCTAATCCAAATACACCCTTGTAAGTTAAATTATCTGGTATTGAAACGCCCGCTCCAACCATAAAATCAAGTGGATTATCGCAAACACTCTTAAATACATACTTTACATCATTCCAAACCCTATCTAGTTTATTGAGAATCGTATCAAGTAAATCTTCAGCTTTCTCATCTATATGTATAAGGGTAAAACAGCCCGCATCTTACTTTAAAGGTGTGGGCTGTTTTATCCTTACATTAAATCTAATTATGACATAACTTTTATATATTTGCTTGGGATATTGTCAGCTAACCATACTTTATCATTACCTAAATAAAATTTAATTCCTTCATTCCAAGCCTTCTTAGCATCAATTTCAAGAATAACTGGATTATCATCATGTCTTTTACCAACCTGAAGTGCAATTTCAATATCATTCGATAAGTGAACATATTGCCTACCCTTTGGTAATAATCCTTTATTTCCTATTGATTGTAAAAAACGTCTTGCAGTTCCATGGAATAGCATTGCTGGTGGTTCTGCACTTTCTTTTACTATCTTCATCGGTATAGAATGTCCATATAAAGCTCTAATTTTCCCATCAACTAATTCATGTCTTTTCTTATCAGAATTCTCAATTATATGCTCTAAATCTACTACAGTTACATTCTTCCATTTACTATTTTCTTTTAAAGAGTTCAATAATTGTTCTACACTAACCCATCCATTCTCATCTAGCTCTAATTCATACTCCCAAGGAGCATGCCTAAGGGCATATGATATCTCCTTACTCAATTGTAAATAATTAATAGGACTCATCTCCTTTTCTATTCTCTATTGAATTCAATCATTTCATTAATGGCATCTTTTAACCAATCCCAAAAATCATTATACTCTTTTCTTTGCTCATAGCCTTCTGATGCAAAATCATGTATTATTTGAACTTTATCACCTTTACCTACTTCAAAGCACGCTATATCATCATTATCATCTCTTCTTGCAAAAGGTATTAAATTTCTACTCGGATACCTTTCTTTAATTCCTTGCAACCTATTTAGTACTCTTTTTTCATCCATTATATACCATAAATCAAAGTCTACTAAATTTAATTCTACTGCTTTAATAAATGAATCTGGATATTGAAATCCATTAATCCCTAATTTATTTTCTAAAGTTTCTATATTCATAATTATTTGCCCATCCTTTCCATAGTATCTGCTCCAAGTGGATTATTATTTCTAAATGATGCTTTTTGCTTCCCTATCCTTAATTCAATTGCCTCCCCCCATGTCTTGGGAACACCCTTTTTAGTTGTAAACCTATCAATTAGGTTTTCTGGTAGAAGTTCATTAGCATCATGAAGAATTGCTTGTACATCTATTCCTGCCTCTCTTGCTGCAATTACTCTTGTATTATCTATTGTAGTTAGATTACCATCCCTCATTTTAACAACATCAATCGGCGCCCCTCTCCAACCATTTGCTTCCATACTACTAATTATTTCATCTGCACCATTAACTGAACTTTGGCTAAATCTGATTTTATTTGCATTTACTGAAACAGGTTGCCTTACCCAATTAGTATTATTTCCACCACTAATCACAGGCTCTTCTTCAAAATTTTCTAATGCCTCATTTATTCTATCTGCACTACCTAATCCTCTAAACGCTGTTTGATAATCATTTGCAATATCTGCTAAAATATTTTGTTCATCTAGAGACATTGTTGTTAACTGTGCCTCTATTACTTCCTCTCCCTGCGTTTTAGGACTTGCCTTTTCTCCTGTAACTTTCTCCGTAAGCCAATCTGCAAATTTGTCAAAGATATCTTCTTTCGCAGGCTTACTGCTCCAGTCATTATCATCATATTCTTCATTTACTTCTTTTAGTATTTTATCTGTTTCTTTTAATACCTTATCGTCCTCTTTTAATATTTCCTCTGTATCTTCATCCTCATCATCACCAACTTTTTCACCATCATAAAACATTTTAGCATTTTCAGATGCATAGGCAGAACTTGTCCCAGACATTTGAGATATAATGTCAAATTCCATGCCAGTTCTCATTCTTAAATCCATTAATATTCTTAATGTATTGGCCTGTTCTTTTACGTTTCTTTCGGCTTTTTCATATCTATCCATCGAACTACTTATGAATTTCTCTAACTGAACTAATTTCTTTCCTATTTTAATGGATTCATCATATGCATTTTTTAATCTTTGTCCTATATTTCTTCTAGCTTGTATGCTTGCATCAACATTACACATAGATTGAAATATGTCACAAGAAATGCTTGACAATTTAAAATTGTTTTGCCTTAACTCTTCATCACTTCTTCTAATGCTGCTAATATCAATTTCAATTCTAGACAAATTCTACGTCCCCTTCAATTATACTATCTTTTAATATATAAATTAAAATATATATTAAACAAGCTAGTAACTCATTACTAAAACTGTAATTTGTATACTACACTACTATAATTATATTACTCATAGAATCTTTTTTCAAATTTGTATTAATATAATTAAATCTTTCATTAAACTTACAGATGGATTTTAGCAGTTGAAGCGTTTTATATATACCTATGAAAAATATCAAAACCTTAATCAAAGTTAGTTAATATAAATCAAAAGCACTAAAATATGAAATTTTTATTATAGTATCATTTTTTTATATATGTGTATTATTTCTAACTTTTAGCCAGTTTATAAAAAAAGTGCCTATGAAATACTTTCATTCAAAAGTAAATCATAGACACTTTTTTATATATAAATCATTGTGTTAGCTACATATAATTATTGGTGTTACTTACCTTAGGCCTATTCCCATTCGATAGTTGCAGGTGGCTTAGAAGTAACATCATAAACAATTCTGTTTACTCCCTTAACTTCATTAACGATTCTCCTGGACACTTTATCCAAAACTTCATATGGTATTCTTGCCCAATCTGAAGTCATAGCATCTGAAGAAGTTACAGCTCTTAAGGCTATAGTTTCGCAGTAAGTTCTGCCATCACCCATAACTCCAACAGAATGAATGTTTGGAAGGCAAGCGAAGTACTGCCATATTTTTTCTTCAAGACCTGCATTTGCAATTTCTTCTCTGAATATTGCATCTGCTTCTCTTACTATTTCAAGCTTTTCTTCAGTTACTTCACCAAGAACTCTTATTCCAAGTCCCGGCCCTGGAAATGGCTGTCTCCATACAAGTTTATGAGGAATTCCAAGTTCTTCTCCAACAGCTCTTACTTCATCTTTAAATAGTTCTCTTAAAGGTTCTATAAGGCTAAATTGCATATCTTCTGGAAGTCCACCGACATTGTGATGGCTCTTTATAGTTGCTGAAGTAGTTGTTCCGCTTTCAACAACATCTGGGTAAATTGTTCCTTGAACTAAGAAGTCTATTTGTCCAAGCTTATTTGCTTCCTCTTCAAATACTCTTATGAACTCTTCTCCTATTATCTTTCTCTTTCTTTCAGGATCAGAAACTCCTTTTAACTTTCCAAGAAATCTATCTTTAGCATTAACTCTTATAAGGTTCATATCAAACTGTTTTCTAAATATAGACTCAACTTGATCTCCTTCATCTTTTCTAAGAAGTCCGTGGTCAACAAATACACAGGTTAACTGTTTTCCTATAGCTTTGTGTACAAGCACTGCTGCAACAGATGAATCTACACCACCAGAAAGTGCACACAAAACTTTTTTATCTCCAACAATATCCTTTATTTGCTGAATTTTTTCTTCTGCAAAAGAAGACATTGACCAATCAGCTTTAAGCTTACAGATTTTAAATAAGAAGTTTGAGAAAAATTCTTTTCCAAAAGGCGTGTGTAAAACTTCTGGGTGAAATTGAACTCCGTATATATTTTTTTCTTCATTCATCATAGCTGCAACAGGACAAACCTTTGTATGAGCTACAACTTTAAAACCTTCTGGCACCTTTGCAACTGTATCTGTATGACTCATCCAGCAAGTGTTATCTACATCTATGCCATCAAAAAGCTTACAAGCATTGTCAAGTGTTACACCAGCTTTTCCGTATTCTCTAACTTCAGAACTTGTAACCTCTCCCCCAAGAGTATAAGTTACAAGTTGATGTCCATAGCATATTCCAAGTACTGGAACGCCTAAATTAAATATTTCCTTATCAACTCCAGGTGCATCTTCACCATAAACACTGTTTTGTCCGCCTGTAAAGATTATTGCACTTGGATTTTTTGCTTTTATTTTATCAATAGTATAAGTATATGGAACTATTTCACAATAAACATTGTGTTCTCTAACTCTTCTTGCTATAAGCTGATTGTATTGACCTCCGAAGTCAATAACTAGTACCATCTGTCTTTCCACCTTGCTACCTCCTACATTTTAAAATAATTTATTATTGGTTAACGCTATAATTTGGTGCTTCTTTAGTTATAGAGATATCATGTGGATGACTTTCTCTAAGTCCTGCTGAACTTTGAACTACGAAAGTAGCCTTTTCTGCAAGTTCAGGTAAAGTTCTTGAACCAAGGTATCCCATTCCAGATCTTATTCCTCCTAAAAGCTGGAACACTGTGTCAAGTACAGAACCTTTAAATGGGACTCTTCCTTCAACACCTTCTGGAACAAGCTTTTTGTTTCCTTCCTGGAAGTACCTGTCTTTACTACCGCATTTCATAGCTGCAAGAGAACCCATTCCTCTGTATACCTTGTAACTTCTTCCTTGATATATTTCAATTTCTCCTGGAGCTTCTTCGCAGCCTGCAAACATTGAACCCATCATTGTCACTTTGGCACCAGCTGCAAGAGCTTTTACTATATCTCCAGAGTATTTGATTCCACCATCTGCAATTATTGGAATTCCGTATTTATCAGCAACTTCAACAGCGTCCATAACTGCTGTAAGCTGAGGTACTCCAACACCTGCTACAACTCTAGTAGTGCATATTGATCCAGGTCCTATTCCAACCTTAACACAATCTGCTCCTGCTTCTATAAGATCTTTTACAGCTTCTCCTGTTGCAACATTTCCTGCAATAACTTGTAAGTCTGGGTATGCTGCTTTTATCTTTTTAACAGCCTCTAAAACTCCTTGTGAATGTCCATGTGCTGTATCAAGTACTATAACATCAACGCTTGCTTCAACTAAAGCTTTAACTCTATCCATCATATTATTTGTTACTCCAACTGCCGCACCACATAAAAGTCTTCCATGTTCATCTTTTGCTGCATTAGGGAATATTCTGACTTTTTCAATATCTTTTATTGTGATAAGTCCTTTTAACTTAAATTCATCATCTACCAAAGGAAGTTTTTCTATTTTATGCTCTTTTAAAAGATTTTTTGCCTCTTCAAGTGTTGTACCTTCTTTAGCTGTAATTAAATTTTCACTTGTCATAAGCTCGCTTATTTTTTTAGTAAAATCTTCTTCAAATACTATGTCTCTGTTTGTTATGATTCCAACAAGTTTTCCTGCTTTATCTGTTATAGGAACTCCAGATATTCTATATTTGCTCATTACATCAAGTGCATCTTGAATAGAATTATCTGCTGCCAATGAAAACGGATTTGTTATAACTCCATTTTCCTGTCTCTTCACTCTATCAACTTCGCTTGCTTGTTCTTCAATGGTCATGTTCTTATGAATTATTCCTATTCCACCTTCTCTTGCCATTGCTATAGCCATTTTTGATTCTGTAACAGTATCCATTCCAGCACTCATTAGGGGGATATTGAGCTTTATTTTTTTAGTTAAATTAGTTCTTAAATCAACTTCTTTTGGTAAAACTTCAGATTTGTTTGGAACTAGTAACACGTCGTCAAAAGTATAAGCTTGTTTTATAATTCTTCCCATTTATATATAACTTCCTTTCAAAAATAAAATTTTCAACTAAATTTAGTTTGTTCATATAGAAGATAAGCATACTAATTTTCTTTAGGAGTGAAAATTAGCATGCTTTAATGTAAAATAACACGCTCTAATCACTCATAGTCAGAAATTAACGGTTTCTGGTAGATACTCCCTGCCATATTCAGGGTATATATGAGTCTTATTAACTATTTTTATAATATATTTTATTCTCTATTTTATTCATAAATTTGCATTTTGTCAATCATTATCGACACATTTTTGATTAAAAAATTTCTTTTTACTATAATTCCCACTCAAACATTTTACTTAGATTTAACTCAAAATTTATATGTGCTCAATAAAAATGTTGTAATTTTAAAGTATTTAATTAAAATTGGAGATGAGAAAATGAGCACCCTAAGCGAACTAGAAAAAATAATAAAAACGCAAAGTATAAACACCGTATTTCAGCCTATTGTATCACTTAGCACAGGAGATATAATAGGATATGAAGCCTTAAGTAGGGGACCAGAAGACTCTCCCCTGTATATGCCAGAAAAATTATTTGAAGCAGCAGAAATTTACAAAAGAACCTGGGAGCTTGAACTTGCATGTAGAATTAAAGCTATTGAACGCTCTAAAAATATGCCCAATGGTAAATTACTTTTTTTAAATGTAGATCCTAAAATAATTAAGGATAAAAATTTTAAAAAAGGATTAACAAAAGAATTTCTATTAGAAAATAACATATCACCAGAAACTATAATATTTGAAATAACAGAAAAAACAGCTATACTTGATTACAAAAACTTCACTAGTATATTAAATAATTACACAAACCAAGGATATAAGATAGCTATAGATGACACTGGTTCAGGTTATTCTGGGTTAAAAACGATCTCTGAAACAAAACCAAATTATATAAAACTTGATATAGATCTTATACGAAATATAGATTCAGATTCATTTAAGCAATCTTTAATAAAAGCTTTTGTTTCCTTTGCAAAGTCAACAAAAATAAGCTTAATCGTAGAAGGAATAGAGACTAAGGAAGAATTAAAAGCCTTAATTGATTTAGGAGTTGATGCAGGTCAAGGTTTCTTTCTAAAAAAGCCATCTAACAATTTCTTAGAAATCCCCTTTGATGTAAAAAACCTTATCGCAAAATACAATGAATTAAAAACAAATTACATTTATGCATCTATAAATAGAATAGGTGATATTGCTCAAAAATACACTTGTTTTAAAAGTGAGGTTTTAAGTTCTACCATAAAAAATTATTTTTCAACTCATAAAGTTAACGGTGCCTGTATTGTAAAAAATGATATTCCTGTAGGTCTTGTTATGAAGCACACTCTAGATTCAATGCTTGCAACGCAATATGGAATCGTAATATTTTCAAAGCGACCCGTCTCCTTAATAATGGATACAAATGCACTTATAGTTGACTACAATACTGATGTAAATAAAGCCGCAAAGCTAGCAATGGAAAGATCAGATGATAAAATATACGACTATGTTATAGTAACTAAAGAAGGAAAGTATTACGGCATCGTAACAATAAAAAAATTACTTGAGTTTACAATAGCTATAGAAAAGGAATGTGCAAAGGAAATGAATCCTCTTACTGGTCTTCCTGGTAATGCTGTTATTGAAAGAACTATAGGTAAAACATTAATATCAAATAGTGATTATGGAATATTATATTTTGATTTAGATAATTTCAAAGTTTATAATGATACTTACGGCTTTGAAAATGGTGATAAAATACTCTTATTTACAGCAAACCTTATAAAAGATACTATTGATTCTTTGTTCCCTATAAATAGCTTTACAGGACATATAGGAGGAGATGATTTTGTATGTGTTATTGAAACCTCCTATAATAATTGTGAAAACTTAAGTAAGCTTATCATAAGCAAATTTGATGAAAAAGTAATTAACTTCTTTAATGAAGTTGATAAAAAAAATAAATATATAATAGCTTTCGATAGGAAAGGAAATAAGGATATCTTTAATTTGACCTCAATATCTATTGCTGGAGTTTATGGCAACATAAAAAAATTAGGAACAACTAGCAATCTTGCATTATATGTATCAAAAATAAAAAAGAAAAATAAACTTATAAAAAAGAGCAGTTTTATAATTGAAAAATTAAAATAAAAAAATCAAGAGAGCTAAAAACTCTCTTGATTTTTTATTTTAGTACATTCCGTCCATTCCCATTCCAGGTGCTCCTGGAACTCCTGGTGCTGCTTTCTCCTTTTCAGGAATATCAGCTACTGCACATTCAGTTGTAAGGAATGTAGAAGCAACTGAAGCTGCATTCTGAAGTGCTGATCTTGTAACCTTTGTAGGATCAACAATTCCAACCTTTATCATATCAACATATTTTTCACGTAAAGCATCAAAACCAATTCCCTTTTCACTGTTCATGATTTTTTCAATTATAACTGAACCTTCAAGTCCTGCATTTGCAGCTATCTGTCTTACTGGTTCTTCAAGAGCTCTAATTACTATGTTTATACCAAGTTGAGCATCTTGTTCTTCATCAGTCAATTTCTTTACTTCTGGAAGCACATCTATATAAGCAGTACCACCACCAGCGATTATGCCTTCTTCAACAGCTGCCTTTGTAGCTGCAAGAGCATCTTCGATTCTAAGTTTTCTTTCTTTAAGTTCAGTTTCTGAAGCTGCTCCAACTTTGATAACTGCAACTCCACCAGCAAGTTTTGCGAGTCTTTCTTGAAGTTTTTCTCTATCAAAATCTGAAGTTGTTTCTTCTATTTGAGCTCTTATTTGAGCAACTCTATCATGTATTTCATTCTTGTCGCCTTTTCCGTTTACAACTGTAGTGTTTTCTTTTGTTATCTTAACACTCTCAGCTCTACCAAGCATATCAAGAGTAACATCTTTTAAATCTTTTCCAAGTTCTTCTGATATTACTTCTCCACCTGTAAGAATAGCTATATCTCTTAACATTTCTTTTCTTCTATCACCAAAGCCTGGTGCTTTTACAGCAACGCAAGTAAATGTTCCTCTTAATTTATTAACAACTAATGTTGCTAAAGCTTCTCCTTCAACATCATCAGCAATTATTAAAAGTTTCTTTCCTTGCTGAACTATTTGCTCAAGTATTGGAAGAACTTCTTGTATATTTGATATTTTCTTATCTGTAATAAGTATATATGGATCATCAAGTGCAGCTTCCATTTTTTCGCTGTCTGTTACCATGTATGGACTTAAATATCCTCTATCAAACTGCATTCCTTCAACAACATCAAGTTCAGTTCCCATTGTTTTTGATTCTTCAACAGTTATAACACCTTCGTTGCCTACCTTTTCCATTGCATCAGCAATTAATTTCCCTATTTCAGGATCAGCAGCTGATATTGAAGCAACTCTTGCTATGTCTTCTTTACCATTTATAGGTTTTGATATTTTCTTTAATTCTTCAACTGTTAAAGCAACAGCTTTTCTAATTCCATTTCTTATAAGCATTGGATTAGCTCCAGCTGTAACATTCTTTAAACCTTCTCTTATTATTGCTTGTGCAAGAAGTGTTGCTGTAGTAGTACCATCTCCAGCTACATCATTTGTTTTAGTAGCAACTTCTTTTACAAGTTGTGCTCCCATGTTTTCATATGGATCTTCAAGTTCTATTTCTCTTGCAATACTTACACCATCATTTGTTATAAGAGGTGCTCCAAATTTTTTATCTAAAACAACATTTCTTCCTTTTGGTCCAAGAGTAACTTTTACTGTATTAGCAAGTTTATCTACACCTTTTTGCATAGCTCTTCTTGCGTCTTCTCCGTATAATATTTGCTTTGCCATTTTAAAATCCCTCCCGAATTTATAAATAGTTTAAATTGAATTAGTCTTCTACTATTCCTAAAATATCGTCTTGTTTTACAATTAATAATTCTTCACCATCAATTTTTACTTCAGTACCGCTGTATTTTGAGAAAAATACTTTATCTCCTACTTTTACATCCATTTTTACTTCTTTTCCTTCAACGATTCCGCCAGGACCAACTGCTATTACTGCTGCAAGCTGTGGCTTTTCCTTAGCTGCACCAGGTAATACTATTCCGCTTTTAGTAGTCTCCTCTGCTTCTAATCTCTTAATTACAACTCTGTCTCCAAGTGGTCTAACTTTCATTTTTAAGTCCCTCCTTAAAAATTATATTAAAAATTTTATTAACTTTATAATTTTTATTAGCACTCATTAATATTGAGTGCTAACACAATTATTATAATAATTAATAGTGGATATATTGGCAAATACAGTATGACATGCTATTTGGTTAATGTTAGCCATTATAGCAAATTATCATTGATTAAATCTTTTTTTTGTTAATTTTCTCTTTTTAGCTATCAATAGCAAATTGAATAAAAATTTTTCCATTTGTCAATAATTTTTAATACAAACTCTTATGAAAGCGGTGAATAATTTGAAAATAATATTGCCTTTAACTAAAGCATTTTTTTCACTATTATTGACCTTCATAACTATTTTGTTTTTTACAAAAATAACAATGAACTTAAAACCAATTTACTATTATGATGCACTAAATTTAAACATAATAGAAGAGTATAACCTACATATTGAAAAATATACCCCGGACACTGAATATTTAAATTCCATTTCTCTCAAAACAAATTACAATTACATAATAAATTATATACAAAATCCTAGAAAAGAAGTATTTAAACTTCCAACTATACCTTTTTCTTTAAATGGCAAAAGGCATTTCGAGGATGTAAAAAATACAATAACATATAGTGAATATATATTTATATCTTCTATAATATTATTCATACTAGTTTCCCTTATATCAAAAAAAAATTATGTTCTTTTTTGTCTAAAAAGCAGTGGAAAACAACTTATTATAATATCTATTTTTTCATTATTTATTTCATTTTTTGGTTTTAGTGAATTATTTGATTCATTTCACAAAATTATATTTAAAAATGATTATTGGATTTTTGATCCGCAATATGATCCCGTTATACTAATACTTCCTGAAAACTATTTTATGCACTGTGCTGCTGTAATTTTATTTTTTTCATTGCTTGCAGGTATATTATTTTATATAAAAGGGAAGTAACATTTCAACTATCTTTTCGCGATCTTTTTTTTATAATATTTTTCAATATTTTTTCTCCCTTTATAGTTCCTATTATAAATAAAATAGTCATTATAGCAGCAATTACTACAAGAGGGAGAATGTTACCCTCAGTCAGCTTATTCCCAAAATAAGCTGAAATAAATATACCTGGGAGCCTTCCAAGAGTTGAATATATCATAAATTTTTTCCCACTAACTCCAGACGCTCCACACAAATATGCTAATATGTCCTTCGGAAGTCCTGGTATAAGATAAATAAAAAATATTGCAGCTGCTGCATTATCACTTTTTAAAAATTTTCTAAATTTAGATGCATTATTTTGAGCTGTAATTTTTTCTATAAAAGGTTTTCCCAAAAAATTTGAAAGAAAAAAAGCTCCAGCACTTCCTATTGTTATTCCAGCAACAGATATCATGCTTCCATAAAATGTACCAAAAACATACCCGCCTGCAATTTGAACTATTTCACCTGGTATAAAAAAGACAATTACCTGTGCTATTTGCATAACCAAAAAAGCAAGCATGCTGTACTTTCCATATGACAATATGAATCTTTTTACCTTTTCAGTATCTTTCATCATATAAAAATATTTTGAGTAATATACGTAAGCACAGTATGCAAAAAAAGCAAGAAGCATTATTCCACCAATCTGTACTTTATATTTTATAATCTTTTGATATATAATCTTTATTTTATTAGATATGATATTAAAAAAGCCTTTTAAACTCATTAAATTCACTTCCAAGGTTAATATTTAATAACAGATACTATTATATCAAAGGTTTTGTGAAAGCGTAAATGCTAATGGCAATTGTTAACATAAATTTATTTAAATTTTTAAGTAGATCATCTATTTATTTCTCATAAAATTCGTAAAAGTATCGAGATTTTATAGAAATAAATAGTGACTTACTAAAAAAATTATATATTATACCTGTATTTTGTTTTCCCTAGCATAATAAAATAAATACTGCTGTGCAAAACCTGATAGATTTCCAAACCTATTTCTTCCAAAATCTCGTATCTTCTTAAGTGATACATCTGGAGCTACATAAAATTTCATCATAGCTTTTTTAACCCAAACATCTACTGGAAAAGCTGAATATTTTTTCATTGAAAATAACATTATGCAGTCTGCAACTTTAGGTCCTACTCCCATTAGTTTTTGAAGTTCTTTATGGCATCCATCATCATCAAGAGAAGCTATAAAGTTTAAGTCAACCTCACCATTATATACTTTATCAATAGTATCTTTTAAATATTTTGCTCTAAATCCAGTACTACATTCTTCAAAGTCCTTCTCACTTCCAGAATGAAGTTTTTCAACTGTCGGAAAAGAATAGAAAACTTCATCCTTATATATAATCTTTTCCCCCCACTTTTTACTTATATTTTCTATAGCCCTTTTAATCATAGGAATTCTATTATTAGCAGAAATTATAAAAGATATAAGCATTTCAAGCTTTTCTTGATTTAAAATTCTTATTCCATATCCAAAATCAACAGATTTCTTTAATAAAGTATCCTTGCTAAGTTCTTCTTTTATTTCTCCATAATCCCTATTTAAATCAAAATATTCGCACCATACATTTCTAAATTCATCTTCATTTGTATTATATATTAATACATCATTTTCTCTTTTTTCTACTTCTATAACCTTTCCAAAAGCAACACCCACATAATTACCATTTGATCTCCTATTCCATCTAAAACACTGACCGCAATCAAATATGTGGCTAAGCTCAAAATTTTTTACATTTGTTATTAAAATTCCATCATCAATATTTTTAATTTTACTGTAATCCATTCATAAACGCCTCCTATGTATATATTTTATCATATAAAAAAATCCCCATACTTAAATGAGGATTTTGGATGTTATTATTTTGAATAATCGTAAAAACCTTTTCCAGTTTTTCTTCCAAGCCATCCAGCTCTTACATATTTCTTTAATAATGTATGTGGTCTATATTTAGAATCTCCTGTTTCTGAATATAAAACATTCATTATAGCAAGACATATGTCAAGACCTATAAAATCTCCTAATTCTAATGGTCCCATTGGATGATTTGCTCCAAGCTTCATAGCTTTATCTATATCTTCTACAGAAGCTATTCCTTCTGCATATATTCCAACTGCTTCGTTAATCATTGGAATTAATATTCTATTTACAACAAATCCTGGTGCTTCTGCAACTTCTACAGGATCTTTTCCTATAGCAACAGCACATTCTTTTACAGCATCAAAAGTTTCCTGTGAAGTGGCAATTCCTCTTATTACTTCAACAAGCTTCATAACAGGAGCTGGATTAAAGAAATGCATTCCTATAACCTTATCAGGTCTCTTAGTTGCTGATGCTACTTCTGTTATAGAAAGAGATGATGTATTTGATGCAAGTATAGTTTCTGGTTTGCATATATTATCTAAGTCAGCAAATATTTGTTTCTTTATATCCATTCTTTCAACTGCTGCTTCAACTACAAGATCACAATCAGCTGCCATATTAAGGTCAACTGTTCCTGTAACTCTCTTTAATATTTCAGCTTTACCAGCTTCGTCCAATTTTCCTTTTTTAACTAATCTTGAAAGATTTTTATCTATAGTAGCTAATCCTCTTTCAACAAATTCATCTTTAATATCTCTTATAACTACTTCTAATCCTTTAGCTGCAAATGCTTGAGCAATTCCTGCTCCCATTGTACCTGCACCTATAACACATACTTTTTTCATTACACTAGCCTCCTATTTCATTTCAATATAATTTAACTTATACACCTTAAAAATAACTAAATAAATATATTATTTTCAAAATGCATAAGTTTAATTCTATTTTATTGCCAGATAATAAATTGTAGCGAAACCAGCTCAACTTCAAACTATATATGCTCATAATTTCTTAAAAATAATATTTTGAAACATAACTAGTTTAAGTTTCGCGGTAATTTCACCCTATTAGTTGTTAGCTGCTTTAATTTGAGCAATTAATTCAGGTATAACTTTATTTAAGTCTCCTACAATTGCTAAATCTGCAACTTTCATTATTGGTGCTTCTGCATCTTTATTTATAGCAATTATGTAATCTGAATCCTGCATTCCTGCTAAATGCTGAATAGCTCCTGATATACCACATGCAATATAAAGTTGTGGTCTTACTGTCTTACCTGTCTGACCAACTTGAAGGTCTTTATCTACCCATTCTTTTTCAATTGCTGCTCTTGAAGCTGCTATAGTTCCACCAAGTACATCAGCAAGTTCTTGAAGCTTTGCAAAGTTTTCTTTGCTTCCAACTCCTCTTCCTCCAGCTACTAACACCTTAGCTTCTCCTATATCAACAGTATCTTTTGCAAGTTTTACAACATTTAGAACTTTTGTCCTAATATCGTCTTCTTTTAAATCAATAGAAATTTTTTCGATTTTGCTTGAAGAAACATTTGCTTTATCTTCAGGCAATTTTTCAAAAACTCCTGGTCTTACAGTTGCCATTTGTGGTCTTCTCTCTGCACATTCGATTGTAGCCATAAGGTTACCACCAAAAGCAGGTCTTGTTGCAAGTAAGTTTTTAGTCTCAGAATCTGTATCAAGTGCAGTACAATCAGCAGTTAATCCTGTTGAAAGTCTTGCTGCCATTCTAGGTCCTAAATCTCTTCCTATGAAAGTTGCACCTACAAATAATATTTCAGGTTTTCTTTCATTTACTAAATCACATATAACTTTTGCATATGCATCTGTAGTAAAATGCTCTAAAAGCTTGCTGTCAGCAGCTAAAACTTTATCTGCTCCGTGAGCTAAAAGCTCTTCTGACATTTTATCTGTATTATATCCTAATAATACTGCTGTTAATTCAACACCAAGTTTTTTAGCTATTTCTTTACCTTTTCCCAGTAATTCTAAAGATACTTTCTGTAATTTTCCGTCTCTTTGTTCAGCAAAGACCCATACGCCTTTATAATCTGCTATATTCATAAAGCTTCCCTCCTACACATTAAATATAGTGCTTCTCTTTTAATTTTGAAACTACATATGATGCTGCTTCTTTAACAGGTTTATCAACAATTTCTCCCTGTCCTTTTGCTTCTTTAGTTACAGATTTTTTAACCTTTGTTGGTGAACCCTTAAGTCCTAAAAGACTTTGGTCAATATCTATAGCATTTTCATCCCAAACTTTTATTTCCTTATCAAATACTCCAAATATATTTCTTACATCCATATATCTTGGTACATTTAATTCTTTTATTGCAGTTAAAAGAACTGGAGTTTTAACTTCTACATCTTCATATCCATCTTCCCAAGCTTTTCTTACCTTTAAAGCATCTCCGCTAACTTCAACTTTTTCTACATAAGTTACTTGAGGTATTCCAAGATGTTCTGCAATTTCTGGTCCAACCTGTGCAGTATCTCCATCTATTGCCTGTCTTCCAGCAAATACTACATCATAATCTAATTTTTTAATAGCAGCTGCAAGAGTATGTGATGTTGCAAGAGTATCAGCTCCTCCAAAAGCTCTGCTTGATACAAGTATTGCTTCATCTGCACCCATAGCTAAAGCTTCTACTAAAGCATTTTTAGCTTGTGGTGGTCCCATTGATACTATAGTTACATGCGCACCAACGCTTTCTTTTAATGCTAATGCTTCTTCTAATGCATTTTTATCATCTGGATTTATGATTGATGGAACTCCTTCTCTTATAAGTGTTCCTTTTACTGGATCTATTTTAACTTCAGTTGTATCTGGAACTTGTTTTAAACAAACAACTATATTCATTTAGAATTTCCTCCTTTTATCTAAAAATATGATTTGAAATAACTAATTTTTGAACCTGAGTTGTTCCCTCATATATTTCTGTTATCTTAGCATCTCTCATCATTCTTTCAACTGGATAATCTTTAGTGTATCCATATCCACCGAAGAGCTGAACACATTTTGTAGTTGCTTCCATAGCAACATCAGCAGCATAAAGTTTTGCCATAGCTGCTTCTTCATTATATGGTAGTCCTTGATCTTTACACCAAGCTGCTCTGTACACTAAGAATTTAGTTGCTTCAATTTTTGTCTTAATATCAGCCATAGCCCAAGCTAATCCCTGGAATCTGTCAAGGCTTCTTCCAAATTGTTTTCTTTCTTTCATGTAGTCTCTTGTTACTTCAAATGCTCCTTCAGCAATTCCAAGAGCCTGTGCTGCTATACCAATTCTTCCTCCATCAAGAGTCTTCATGGCAATTCCAAATCCTTTTCCTTCTTTTCCTATAAGGTTTTCCTTTGGAACTATGCAGTCTTCAAATATAAGTTCTGTAGTTGAAGATGCTCTAATACCCATTTTATTTTCTACTTTTCCTATTGAGAAACCTTTGAATCCTTTTTCTAATATAAATCCAGATATTCCTTTGGCTCCTTTGCTTCTATCTGTCATAGCAAATACACAGAATACATCAGCAACTCCACCATTTGTTATGAATATTTTTGAACCATTTAATACATAATGATCCCCTTCAAGAACTGCTGTAGTTTGTTGACTTGCAGAATCAGTTCCTGCGTTAGGTTCAGTTAATCCATAAGCTCCTATTTTTTCACCTTTTGCAAGTGGTACTAAATACTTTTGTTTTTGTTCTTCAGTACCATATTCATTTATTAATGAAGCACAAAGTGATGTATGTGCTGAAAGAATAACTCCTGTTGTACCACAAACCTTTGATAATTCTTCAACAGCGATTATGTATGAAAGTACATCCCCACCTGCTCCACCATATTCTTTTTTAAATGGGATTCCCATCATTCCATATTTACCCATTTTCTTAACATTTTCCATTGGGAATCTTTCTGTCTCATCAATTTCTGCTGCTATTGGTTCAACATCATTTTTAGCAAATTCTCTAACCATCTGTTTTACTAATTCTTGTTCTTTTGTCAATGCAAAATTCATATAAACTTACCTCCTATCTATTTTTGAAACCTTCTGGTTTTCTCTTCTCAACAAAAGCAGTCATTGCATCTTTTTGGTCTTCTGTTGAAAAACATTCTCCAAATGCTTCTGATTCAAATGACAAAGCAGTATCGATGTCACATTGAATTCCTCTATTAATAGCCTGCTTACTTAACTTAACAGCTATTGGAGCATTATTTGCAATTGTATTTGCAAGTTTTTTTGCTGTATCCATTAATTCTTCAGGTTCTACTACCTTATTTACAAGTCCAATTCTTAAAGCTTCATCTGCTTTTATATTTTTAGCAGTAAATATAAGTTGTTTAGCCATTCCCATTCCTACAAGTCTTGTAAGTCTTTGAGTTCCACCAAATCCAGGTGTTATTCCAAGACCAACTTCTGGTTGACCAAAAAGAGCTTTAGTTGAAGCAATTCTTATATCACAAGCCATTGAAATTTCACAGCCGCCGCCTAATGCAAAACCATTAACAGCTGCTATTACAGGTTTTTCTAAAAGTTCTAATCTTCTAAATACTTTATTTCCTAGTATTCCAAATTTTCTTCCTTCTATTACATTCTTGTCTTTCATTTCGGAAATATCTGCTCCAGCTACAAATGATTTTTCACCTGCGCCTGTTAAAATAACTGCAAGCACTTCATTGTCATCTTCAATCTGATCTAAAACGTAATCAAGTTCAGTCAAAGTTTCACTGTTAAGTGCATTTAGTGCTTTAGGTCTGCTTATAGTAACTATAGCTATTTTACCTTCCTTTTCAAGGATGATATTTTTTAATTCCATGACTTATCCTCCCTAAATCTTTCTATTCTTTGTTAATATTCTAACAAAGGAATCCAAAATTTTAGAAGCCTTAAGCTTCATTTCTAATTATATAATTAATTATTTCATATTTCAATAATATTTATATTGAAATATGAAATAATTAAAAAAAATATCATATTTTATCCTTTAATAAGCAACTCAAAGTAAGCAAACTATCACTTAAATGAACATTTTCCACAATTACGTCCTCAGGAGTAACTAAATCTACAGGTGCAAAATTCCATATTCCTTTTACATTATTTTTTATAATAATTTCAGCTACCTTTTGTGCACTCTTTCTAGGCACACAAATAATTGCAATATTGACATTGTTATTTTTTAGAAAATCATCTACATTATCTATATCTTGTATTTCAATGTCATGTATTTTTAATCCTAAGAGTTTAGGATTTATATCAAAAATTCCTTTTAGCGAAAAACCTAATTTTTCAAAATTTATATAGTTTGCAATTGCTTGACCAATATTACCTGCACCTATAATTATAGTATTATATTCCTTTGTAAGACCTAAAATTATATCTATCTCTTTGCAAAGTTCTTTTACATTATAGCCATACCCTTGTTGTCCAAAGTCTCCAAAACAATTAAGGTCTTGGCGTATTTGTGAAGCCGTGAATCCTATTTTTTCACTTAATTCCTTCGATGAAATCCTATCAACATCATTCTTCACAAGTTCATTTAAATACCTATGATATTTAGGAAGACGCCTTATTACAGCCATTGATATATTTTTTTTCTTTTCCACGCAATGCACCCCTCACCTAGACATACTACTCCAAAGCCTTAGCTATACATTAAATTAATTAAGGTATATAAGCAATACATCACTACTAAAATGATATACTCACAATATATTCTACCACATAATTTGGATTTTACACTATTTATTTTTTCCATTTACTTTATTCATCACTAACATATATGGAAATTTATTTGACAACTTATATTTTTATGCTTTAATATTTATTGGTAAAGGATTAAAGATAAAGCGCGGTGATAATTATGATAGTATTAAGCTGTAAAGATATTCACAAAAGCTATGGAATAGATGTTATTTTAGAAAATATAACCTTCTCTATTAATGAAGGTGAAAGAATTGGAATAATCGGTCCTAATGGTGCTGGAAAATCAACCTTATTTAAAATAATTACAAGCGGTCTAGAATACGATTCTGGAGATTTGTTTATTGATAAAAATAAGCAGCTTGGATATCTGTCTCAGCATCTAGACCTTAAAGCTTCAAATACAATTTTTGAAGAGTTATGTTCGGTTTTTAGCGAGCTTATCTCTATAGAAAACAAGCTAAAAGACTTAGAGCAAAAAATGAGTGAGCCATATGACCCTTTAAAGGAAGATTATCATGCTAAAATCATAAAGGATTACACAAACTATACAGAACTTTACAATACAAGAGGCGGATATTCTTATAAAGGTGAAATATCAAAAGTTCTAAAAGGTCTTGGCTTTTCTGATGAGGATTCAAGAAAACCAATCTCAATACTAAGCGGTGGACAAAAAACAAGAGTAGCCTTATGTAAACTTCTTCTTAAAAAACCAGAAATCCTATTCCTTGATGAGCCAACCAATCATCTTGACCTTGATGCAATAGAATGGCTTGAGGATTATCTTCATACATATAAGGGGACTATACTAATAATATCTCATGACAGATATTTTCTAGATGCTATAACTGATAAAACTTTTGAGCTTATTAATGGACACATAAACTGCTATAACGGAAACTATACTAAAGCACTTGAACTTAAAAAGAAGGACTATGAGATCAAGTTAAAAGCCTTTGAAATTCAGCAATCCGAAATAAAGAGGCAAGAAGCTATAATAGAACGTTATCGTTCCTTTAATAGGGAAAAAAGTATAAAAGCTGCCGAAAGCCGTCAGAAAGCACTTGATAAAATTGAAAGAATAAAACCACCTGATAAGGAAACAGGTGTTACTAGAATAAGCTTTGAAACTTTAATAAAAAGCGGTAAAGATGTTTTACACGTTGAAAATCTATCTAAAAGTTTCGGCGATCATATCTTATTTCAAAACCTTTGTATGGATATAAAAAGTGGAGAAAAAACAGCATTAATAGGTGAAAACGGAAGAGGCAAAACTACATTTTTTAAAATTTTAATGGATAAAGTCAAAAGTGATTCTGGTATTAAGGTTTTAGGTAAAAATGTATTCATAGGTTACTACGACCAAGAGCAATCCAATTTGAATGATGATAAAACTATAATCGATGAGGTATGGGACGATTTTCCTGAACTTACTACTACTGAAGTTAGAAATGCTCTTGCTGCATTCTTATTTACAGGCGATGATGTTTTTAAAGTTATATCTAAATTAAGCGGCGGAGAAAAGTGCAGAATAAATCTTCTTAAATTAATGCTTTCTAAAAATAACTTTTTGCTTTTAGATGAGCCTACAAATCATCTTGACATAGTATCACGTGAGGCACTGGAAGATGCTCTCTTAAGCTACGATGGAACAATTCTTGTAATTTCACATGATAGATACTTCCTAAACAAAGTCGTTTCTAAAATGTATGAATTAGAAGAAAATGGTGTTAAGCAGTATTTAGGAAACTATACTTACTATATAGAAAAGAAAAAGAATCCAACAAGATTTCAGTACGAAGATGAAGTTTCTGATGGAAAAACAAAAACTCAAATACATGCTGAAAAGAAGAAAAAAAGAGAAGAAGAAAAGCTTGAGAAACAAAAAAAGTTAAAGATAAAAAATATAGAAGACAGAATTGCTTCTCTTGAAGAAGAGCTTGAAAAACTTCAAAGTGAGCTGTGTCTCGAGGAAGTTTACTCTAACCCTGAAAAAAGTATTGAGGTAAATAATAAAATATCCGAAACTCAAAGTAATATTGATAAATTGTATGAAGAATGGGAGAAACTAAACAGCTAGCGAAGTAACAATGCTTCGTCACGTTAAAAAAGTCCTATAAATCTAAGGTTCAAAAATTGTAAAATACTAAGATATTTCAATAACTCGCTGAAAAAATGCTCAGACAATTGAAATATCTAATTATTTTACAATTTTTGAGCCAAGATTTATTAGGACTTTTTTAAATCGTTCCTTCAGTATTGTTACTTCGCTCTCACGGTAGTGCAAGGAAAAAATCCCTCCGTACCTACGGAATTTTAGGTGTGAATTTTGTACTATACATGGATATTAAATTATATTGTTTAAAGTGCATTCTTCGTAGAGAAGTGGAGAAAAATTATTCATACAACTTTCTATATCAAGTGCAACTAACAGTTGACAAAAAGTAATGTACACATGGTAGTATTCCTCACAATTAAAGTTATAATTATTTCTATAATCTAAAAAAAATTACTTAGGAGGAATAAAAATAGATATGAAAGAAATTATATGTGGTTGTTTAAACGTTACAAGAGGATATATTAAGAAAGCTATTGATAATGGCGCTAGATCATTCAAAGAGGTATGGATCAATGTCAATATTTTAGACACAAAAGGTCGAACTTTTTATGCAATTTTTTTTGATAACTCCTCACATTGTTG
>NZ_JBJIAA010000023.1:68015-81900 GCF_045310695.1 Clostridium neuense | reverse complement strand
ACGAAGGTTAAGAACTAATACGCCGATGGTAGTGCAGGGGAGGCCCTGTGTGAGAGTAGGACGTTGCCGGGTAATTTTATTTTATGGCGCTATAGCCAAGTGGTAAGGCAGAGGTCTGCAAAACCTTTACCCCCAGTTCAAATCTGGGTGGCGCCTCCATAAAGTAAAAGTAGTCTAACTGCTGATTTTTTAGTAGATAGGCTACTTTTTTTATTTATAATATCTATTATCTTAATAAAGGCATGCTACCTGTTAGACTATTAATTTTTTTCTTATTACCATAAATAGCAATGCCGAAATAATTATGTTCCTCTTCTGATATTTTTGATACTTTTTCTACATATTCACTGTAAACATTACAACTTTGTGCTATATCTGAAAAATCTACTACAATAATGTCTTCAAAATTATGAGTATATAATTTCTCTCTTAATTTCTTAAGCAGTTCTCTACTTCCTTTTAAAATTGGAACAGGTATTTTAATAATACCTAAATGATTGTTATTTGAAGCGTCATGCACATTTTCACCAACTATACTCGGAATATTTTTCCCTAATGTGATACCTAAAATAGCAGCTGTATTTGCAATAACGCCAAGTGGAAGATTTTCATCTATTATAATTACACATTTCATATTTTGTTCATCCATTTCATTTTCTCCTTTACTTTAAAGCTTATTTTGCTTTGAGAAATAAACAATCCTGCTAGAGGAAAATATAATTTATTTAAGCTTTTATTTATTATTTGGATTAAAGATATTCATATATTGTTTTGGTGTTAGACCAATAAATTTTTTAAAAAAATTTGAAAAATGGCTTTGATCACTAAAACCTGTTTTTAAAGCAACATCAATAGGTGGTACATGTTTTTCTAATAGTTTTTTCGCATTATTAATACGAATAGTTTCTAAATAATTATATGGTGAAATACCCTTTTGTTTAGTAAATGAGTGTAATAAGTAATATTTGCTTAGTCCTGTTAGTTCACTTAAAGTGTTAAGACTAATATTTTTTGTATAATTTTTTTCTAAAAATTCGCAAACTGTTTTTATCTCTGTACTGGGTACTGATGTTTCTATAAATAAAGCTGGTTCAGTATATTCTTCAATTAGCTGCTTTATTAAGAAGAAGAGTATTTCTTCTTTTTTGAAATCCTTTGTCTCTTTCATTATCATAAGATGAAGTTCTTTCAGTGAAAAGATTGAATCACTATGAAAAATTATGTGTTGATTAAAATAAGGCAGACATTCTTTACCAGTTATTTCGTATACTATTTTACTCATGATTTGTGGTTGTATGTTAATGCACCTATAATCCAAAGTTTTATTATCAATTTGAGTACAAGTATGATTATCATTAGGATTAAAAAGTATTAAATCGCCTGTCCCGATTGTATACTCTTTATTTTTACATGATAAATATCGGCGTCCATTTTCAATAAAGCCAATTACATAATATTCATGAAAGTGGTTTGGAAATTTTTGTTTAATACCTTTAAAAGTATAAGCTTCTATATTTAAGTCTATATCAAAACGAACAGTTCTGGTTTCATTTTTCATTTATGTTCCTCCTTTCATTCAATGTTTCTATAAGAATATCACAAATAAGTATTATAGTTCTTGTATCATATTGCTTAAATTAAATTTTTGAGTTTAAAAAGTTTATGTGTACACATAACAGATGATTTTTGATAGTAATATATAATTGATCAATTAAAATCGATTTGTGAAATTCACTTCCAATATGCTACTTTGCTTTAATTATCATATATTTTAGATGAAATATAAAGTTTTAATGGTTTGCTATCATTTTAATATTACTTTATAAAGTGTATTGAAAATGTTTACTTGAAGTGTTATACTAAAGTTGTTAAAAATAAATTATAAGGAATTTAGTTCCAACGGCATATTATTTTATATATAACTAGTTATATATGTGCACAGAAAACGTTTAATAAAAATATCCATGTAATCGATTAGAATAATTATAAAGATTAGTATCGATTTCAAAACAAGCAATCAATAAGGAAGGTGACAATACATTATTACAAACATGCTTAAATGTATAAGCTGCAACTAATAAAATTAGGGGATGATTTTAATGAAAATAAAAATTAATAGTTTTTTAGTATATGTTTTTGGGGCACTTAGTGGACTCTTATTTGGATATGATACAGGAGTTATTTCAGGAGCTATTTTGTTTATTCAAAAGCAAATGCATCTTGATTCCTGGCAGCAAGGGTGGGTTGTTAGTGCTGTGCTGTTAGGTGCAGTTCTTGGTGCTGCAATTATTGGACCGATGTCTGATAAATATGGACGTAAAAAGTTAATTTTATTGGCATCTGTGATTTTCCTTGTTGGTGCGCTTGGTTCGGCTTTTTCACCAGAAATTTGGACATTGATTTTATCACGTATTGTTCTTGGAATGGCAGTTGGTGCTTCCTCAGCGTTAATTCCAACCTATTTGGCAGAATTATCACCTGCTGAAAAACGTGGTTCTATGTCAAGTTTGTTTCAGTTGATGGTAATGAGCGGTATTTTGCTAGCATATATAACTAATTATACTTTTTCAGGATTTTACACTGGTTGGCGTTGGATGTTAGGCTTTGCAGCAATCCCAGCAGCTATTCTTTTCTTAGGTGGACTTGTATTACCTGAAAGCCCACGTTTCTTGGTTAAGGTTGGACAATCTGATGAAGCACGTGAAGTTTTGTCACAAATGAATAAACATAATGAGAGTGCTGTTAACAATGAACTTGTTGAAATCAAAAGACAAGCTGAAATAAAAAGTGGTGGAGTTAAAGAACTATTTGGTAAACTTGTTAGACCAGCATTAATTATTGGTATTGGTTTAGCTATTTTTCAGCAAATCATGGGATGTAATACAGTTCTTTATTATGCACCAACTATATTTACTGATGTTGGGTTTGGTGTTCAGGCAGCTTTACTTGCACATATTGGAATTGGAATATTCAATGTTATTGTTACAGCTGTAGCTGTAGTTATTATGGATAAGATTGATCGTAAAAAGATGTTGGTTTATGGTGCCATTGGAATGGGCGTTTCATTACTAATAATGAGTTTTTCAATGAAATTTTCCCATGGATCATTTACAGCTTCAATTATATGTGTTGTTGCATTAACGGTCTATATTGCATTCTTCTCAGCTACATGGGGACCTGTAATGTGGGTTATGATTGGTGAGGTATTTCCATTAAACATTCGTGGCTTAGGTAATTCTTTTAGCAGTGTTATTAACTGGGCCGCCAATATGCTTGTGTCTTTAACATTTCCAACATTATTGAATTTCTTTGGTACAGGTAGTTTGTTCATAGGTTATGGAGTTATTTGTTTTGCTGCAATTTGGTTTGTACACTCTATGGTATTTGAAACACGTAATCGTTCTCTTGAGGAAATTGAGGCTACACTTCGTGCTCATTCCGATAAAAATCATGATCAGAACTTATGTAGTTAAGGTTTAATGTAAAGGAGCTGTTTCATTAATAATTTTGATGAGACAGCTCCTTTTTGTATATAATGCTAATTATTATTTGTAGTGTTTCTAAATAGTGTAGTATAATTTATTTAGTTTATATAAACTGAAACAAGTGCAGGAGGAGTAGATTGGATATGAGTTTAGAAGAAATATCGTTAAATAATGAAAAAAGATTATCGCAAAAGAAATATCCTGGCAGGGGAATAGTAATAGGAATGACGCCAGATGGAAAAAATTATGTTCAAGTTTATTGGATTATGGGAAGAAGCGAAAATAGCCGTAATAGAATTTTTGAGCTTGAAGGGAATTCAGTAAAAACAAAAGCTTTTGACATTAAAAAATTGAAAGATCCAAGTCTTATTATATACTATCCTGTAAAAGCTGTTAAAGGCTATCATATTGTTACTAATGGCGACCAAACAGATACAATTTATGATTATATTGAGAGTGGAAAGACATTTAAAGAAGCTTTAGATACAAGAGAATTTGAACCAGATCCTCCTAATTATACACCGAGAATTTCTGGATACATAGATTGTACATCGGAGAAGGCAACATATGGCTTATCTATATTAAAAACCATAGAAAATAATCAAGAATTTTCACAGAAAAATTATTTTTATTATAACAATTTTATAAATGGCTTTGGTCATTGTATTCATACATATAATGAAGACGGTAATCCTATTCCTTCATTTTCGGGAGAACCATATATAGTTGGGATTAATAATGATATTGAAGAAAATGCAAGACATTTTTGGAGTTTATTAAATGAAGACAACAAGGTCTCATTATTAGTAAAATACATAAGTGTTGATGACAAGAAAGTTCAATTTAAGCTTATAAATAAAGCTATGCTTTAAACAAAAGTTGAAGCAGTGCCAGCTGGAGAAAAACCTAAACTAGTTTATATTGAGCAGTTAATTCTATAATGCTATTTTGAAATAAAAATTAAAGATAAATTTATTTACCGCCATAGTTAATTAATTGAAGCGTGTTAATGTATAAATAGTAATTGTTAAGTATAAAATACACGTGAAGTTAAAATTGTGGAGGTGTGAAATTTGTTTAAACACGAAAAGCCATTATTAAATAATATACAAGTAAAGGTTGAAGGACCTAATCCTCAATATGCAGTTCTTATGCAGGAACAGCTAGGTGGAGCAAATGGAGAACTAAAGGCAGCACTTCAATATTTGTCTCAAAGTTTTAGAGTAAAGGATCAGGCAATAAAGGATTTGTTTTTAGATATTGGTACAGAAGAGCTTAGTCATATGGAGATTGTTGCCGAAACTATAAATCTACTAAATGGGCATAAAGTAAACCATGAGGCAGTAGGAAGTGGCGAAATTGAAAGTCATGTGCTTGGTGGATTAGCTCCAGTTTTAATGAATTCCTCTGGAGAACCTTGGACTGCAAATTATGTAACAGTTACAGGTGATCTTGTGGCAGATTTACTTTCAAACATAGCTTCTGAGCAAAGAGCAAAGGTAGTATATGAATATTTATATCGCCAAATTAAGGATAGAGAAGTAAGAAACACAATTGATTTTTTATTGAATCGTGAAGAGGCTCACAATGCTTTATTTAGAGAAGCTTTAAATAAAGTAAAGGATACTGGCTCTAATAAAGATTTTGGCGTAACAAATGATTCTAAGTTGTATTTTGATTTATCAACACCAGGAAGGTATTTTAATGATCCTAATCCTACGGAACCAAGCTTTTCTAATCCTAGAAGATAAGGCTTTGCAAGATTTCGCTTAAAAACTAGCCTGCACTAGAAATTTTTAGTGCAGGCTAGTTTTTTTATGGTTATGAAGAAAATTAAGATTTTATGGGATATTTTTGTGGTATAATGAAAAATTTGCTTTAGGACTGTAACAAATGAACGATAAATAAACTGATATTATACCTAAAATTATGTCTTAATACTAATGGAGTTGATAAAATGATAAAAAAGAAATTATCAGTGTTGATGTTAGCGGTTTCAATTTTTACTGTAAGTACTCTTGGTCCATTAAAATTTGTACAAGCAGTAACAATTCAGAAGCAGTATATAAACAATAATAGAAGTTATGAAAACTTACAACCAATTGGGGTAGTAATACATGATACTGATGAGCCAGGAGGAACGGCTCAAAATAATAGAGATTATATTAATAGGGATGCTAGTGCTAAATCATCGGCACATTATTTTGTTGATTGGAATGAAATTATTCAGACTATACCTGAAAACGAAGTGGCATGGCATGCAGGGCCTACAGCCAATCATAAGTATTTAGCTGTGGAGATGTGTGTTCCATATGGACAGGATATTCAGAAGTTTAATCAAGTATATAAAAATACAGTGGATTTAGTAGCAGCAATATGCAAAAAATATGGCTGGAGTTCTAAAAATATTTATAGCCATAATTGGGTATCGCAAACTTACCATGAAACAGATCATACAGATCCTATACAGTATTTGAATCAGTATGGCAAGGCTTGGAGCGATTTGGTTAATGATATTCAAAAGCAAATTGATGGGACAAATTCTAGTGGTAATAATACTACACCAACTCAGAATCCAAGCGGTGATATATCAGAGCTCAAGAGTATATTGAATAAGAATGGATATGGAAACTTAACCATTGACAATGCATTAAATTCAGCGACAATAGCAGCATGTCCACTTTTAAAAGGTGGTTCTAATGGAGATGTAGTAAAGTGGATTCAAAAAAGGTTTGGGATAAGTGCTGATGGAATATTTGGAAGCGACACTAAACAGGCAGTCATAAATTTTCAAAAAGCAAATGGACTTGATGCAGATGGTGTAATTGGAAAGATGACCTGGACAAAATTATTAAGTGCAGCGGTACAGAATAGTACTGGAAGCAATAACACAGGTGGAAATAATAGTACAACCGGTAATACTACTCCAGCTCAAAATGGCAGTGGCAGTGTAGCAGAACTACAAACTATATTGAATAATAATGGATATGCACATTTAACAGTTAATAATTATCCGGGGGCAGATACTATAGCAGCATGTCCAGTGACTCAAGTGGGTTCTAAGGGAGATGTAGTAAAATGGGTTCAAAAGAGATTAGGAATAAGTGCCGATGGAATATTTGGAAATAATACTAAGCAGGCAGTTATAAGCTTTCAAAAAGTAAATGCACTTGGAGCAGATGGTGTAATTGGAAAAATGACTTGGACAAAATTATTAAATCAGGCAAGTCAAACTACAGCTAATACAGGCAGTGGCTCTACAACAAATAACAATAATAATTCTACACCTACACAAAATGTAGCAGGCGATGTAGCAGATTTGCAGACAATACTTAACAAAAACGGGTATGGAAAATTAACTGTAGATAACGAAGCTGGGCCAGCAACAATAGCAGCATGTCCAGTAATTCAAGTTGGTTCAAGTGGAGACATAGTAAAATGGATTCAAAAGAAACTAGGATTAAATGCTGATGGAATATTTGGAAATGGTACTAAACAAGCAGTTATAAATTTTCAAAGGACAAATGGACTTGGGGCAGATGGTGTAATTGGAAAAGCGACCTGGACAAAATTATTAGGGGCATAAAATGTAATGTTGATGTAACAATATTGTAAAATTATTGAACAATAGCACTATTTATGTTAAGTTAGATATGAATAACACGAAGTATAAAATGACAATTATTATTGTAAAAGTCTATGTTTTTTACATGACAGTATGGAGATGAGTTAATGTTAAGAAAAAAGATTATGGTGCTAATCTTATCAGTTGTAATTATTGCTACAAGCAATATTTTTGTTACACCAAACTATGTACAAGCAGTAACAATTAAAAAAGAATACATAAATAATAATAGACCAGGTACAAGCTTGCAGCCGGTTGGTATAGTAATACATGCTACCGATGAACCTGGAGGCACAGCACAAAATAATAGAGACTATTTTAACAGAGATGCAAGTGCACAAGCTTCAGCACATTATTTTGTTGATTGGAATGAAGCTATTCAAACTATTCCTGAAAACGAGGTAGCTTGGCACGCAGGACCTACAGCAAATCATAAGTTTTTAAGTGTTGAGATGTGTGAACCTTATGCAGGTAATCAAAGCGAATTTAATCAAGTATACGAAAATACAGTAGAGCTGGTATCCTCAATATGTAAGAGATATGGCTGGGGAGCCAGTGATATTCACAGTCATAAATGGGTATCAGAAACCTATGGTGAAACAGACCATACAGATCCTATAGAATACCTAAGTGAATATGGAAAATCATGGGACAAGCTAGTAAGTGACATTCAAAATGCAATAAATGGTACAAGCTCTGGCAATAATTCCGGTGGTGATTCTGGCAATAATCAACCACCACAAAATCCAAGTGGAAGTATATCAGATTTGCAAACAATTCTTAATAATAATGGATATGGTCATTTGACTGTAGATAATCAGCCAGGTGCAGCAACCATAGCAGCATGTCCACTTTTAAGGAATGGCTCTAGTGGAGACGTAGTAAAATGGGTTCAAAAGAGATTAGGAATAAGTGCTGATGGAATATTTGGAAATGATACTAAACAAGCAGTAATTAATTTTCAAAAGACGAATGGACTTGATGCAGATGGTATAATTGGTAAGATGACTTGGACAAAATTATTAAGCGCAGCGAATGGAAATACAACTAATCCAAGCGGTGGAAATACTCAGCCAACGCAGAATGTAAGTGGCGATGTAGCAGATTTGCAAACAATACTTAATAACAGTGGATATGGTCATTTAACAGTTGATAATGAAGTAGGACCAGCAACCATAGCAGCATGCCCACTTTTAGAAAATGGTTCTAAGGGAGACGTAGTAAAATGGGTTCAAAAGAAACTAGGATTAAATGCCGATGGAATATTTGGAAATGATACTAAGCAAGCAGTGATTAATTTTCAAAAGACAAATGGACTTGATGCAGATGGCGAGATTGGCAAGATGACCTGGACAAAATTACTCACAAGCAAAAGCGGCAATAGTACTACTGGTGGAAGTACTACAGGTGGCAGTGGTCAAACAACACCACAAGTTCCTAGCGGTAGTGTAGGAGAATTACAAACGATACTCAATAAGAATGGAAGCAATTTGACAGTAAATAACGAGGCAGATGCAGCAACCATAGCAGCATGCCCACTTTTGAGAAATGGCTCTAGTGGAGACGTAGTAAAATGGGTTCAAAAGAGATTAGGAATAAGTGCTGATGGAATATTTGGAAATGATACTAAACAAGCAGTAATTAATTTTCAAAAGACGAATGGACTTGATGCAGATGGTGAGATTGGCAAAGCAACTTGGACAAAATTATTAAATGCAGCAAATGGAAATACAACTAATCCAACCGGTGGAAATACTCAGCCAACAAAAAATGTAAGTGGTGATGTAGCAGATTTACAAACAATACTTAATAACAGTGGATATGGTCATTTAACAGTTGATAACGAGGTAGGACCAGCAACCATAGCGGCATGTCCACTTTTGAAAAATGGTTCTAGTGGAGATGTAGTAAAATGGGTTCAAAAGAAATTGGGAATAGGTGCAGACGGAATATTTGGAAGTGGAACTAAACAGGCAGTGATAAATTTCCAAAGGGCCAATGGACTTGATGCAGATGGTATAATTGGCAAAGGAACCTGGACAAAATTGCTATCTAAATAGAATTTATAAATATTATATGGATGGAGTGCATTTACATGAATAAAGTAAAAAAGATTAGTACTATTTTGATTATATTTATGCTACTTCTAAGTAATTTTAATGCAGTTAAGGTTAAGGCTAACACAGTAAGTGATAATGGACAAGGAATTGTGATGTACTCAAAAATGTTTTTAGGGATACCGTATTTAAATGGTGGTATAACACCAGCAGGATTTGATTGCTCAGGTTTTGTTCAGTATGTGTATGCACATTTTGGAGTAAATTTACCAAGAACAACTTATGATCAAGTTAATGTTGGAACGAGGATTAGTAAAGCCGATTTAAAACCTGGCGATATTGTTTTTTTTGGTTCAGAGAGCAATGTGTATCATGATGGTATATATATAGGTGGAGGGAGATTTATACATTCACCTAGATCTGGACAATTAATAAGAATCGAATATTTAAAGTACATGGATTTTTATACTGGAGTTAGAATAACTGGAAAATAGCATAAGGATAAGTGGGATTTTCATCTTTTAGATATTCAATATGTATGATAGAATATACATAAATTTAGTATTGAATTAATGGAGAGATAATTTATGAATATATTTGAATATTTAAAAGATAAATTTCTTATTACTGATGGAGCTATGGGAACTTATTATTCCAAAATAACAGGAGATAATAAGTCGTTTTGCGAGTTCGCTAATCTAGATAATGCCGATACAATAAAAAATATACATAGAGAGTATATTGATGCGGGTGCCAAGCTTATCAGGACGAATACTTTTTCTGCTAATTCTATAACACTTGAAGTTTCTAGAGAAGAAATTAGAAATATTATAAAGAAAGGTTATGAAATAGCAAAAGAAGCTGCTAAGGGAAAAAATGTATTTGTAGCAGCTGATATTGGTCCGATAAACATATCAGGAATAGATAAAACAACTGAAGATGTGTATGATGAGTACAAATTTATAGTTGATACCTTTATTAGTGATGGTGCAGATATATTTGTATTTGAAACTCTAAGTAATTTGGATTGCCTAAAGGAAATTGCAGAATATATTAAAGAAAAAAATAAATCAGCTTTTGTACTAACACAATTTGCTGTAATGCAGGATGGTTATACAAGAGATGGTGTAAGTATAAACGGAATTGTAAGCAAAATAAAGGATATTAAAGCAGTAGATGCATTTGGTTTTAACTGTGGTTCTGGACCAGCACATTTATACAGCATGCTTAAAAAATTAAATGTGTACAAGGATAATATTATATCGACTCTTCCAAATGCGGGATATCCTGAAATAGTAAATGAAAGAATGGTATACATTGATAATCCTGAGTATTTTTCGGACAAGATGTTATCTATAAAAAAGCTTGGAGCGAAGATAATCGGAGGCTGCTGCGGAACTACTCCAAGGCATATAAGGGAATTAAGTTATAAATTAAAATTAGATGGCTCAAAGGTGATTTTAAAGGCTTCGGATGAAAGTAAAATTATAAGAAAGTTTAGTAAAGCTAACAATAATTTTATAGAAAAGCTTAAGGATAATAAATTTCCATTAGTGGTTGAATTAGATCCTCCTACAAATACTGTAATGGACAAAATTATGCATTGTGCTGAAATATGTAAAGAAAACAACATAGATTTAGTTACAGTTGCAGATTCGCCAATGTCGAAGGTTAGAGTTGATTCTATCGTAATTGCTTCCAAGATAAAAAGAGAAATAGGCATAGATGTAATGCCGCATATATGCTGTAGAGATAAAAACGTCAATGCTATAAGATCAAGTATACTCGCAGCGAATATAGAAGGAATAAGAAATATACTTGCTGTAACGGGTGATCCTGTTTCAGGGGCTGAAGAAATAAAGGCTAAAAGTGTGTTTAATTTAAATTCTTTTAGACTTATAGAGCTTATATCAGAAATGAATAAAGAGATTTTTAATGGGGACGAAATAAGTATTGGTGGAGCCTTAAACTTAAATGTGGCAAATAAGAATTCAGAGATATCTAGGATGAATAAAAAGCTGTCAAATGGTGCTGGATTTTTTTTAACTCAGCCTATTTTTGAAGATGAAACCATAGAATTTCTATCAAACTTTAAAAGAGAAGGCAAGGTCAAGATTCTAGGTGGGATTATGCCTCTTGTAAGTTATAAGAATGCTCAATTTATAAACAATGAGCTTCCGGGAGTTAGCATACCTCAAAAGTATGTAGATAGATTTCATGTGGATATGACTAGAGAAGAAGCTGAAAAAGTAGGTATAGAGATAGCTGTTGAGATTATCAATAAAATAAAAAACTATGTTGACGGGTTGTATCTTGTCACCCCATTTAATAGAATTGAAATGATAGTTAAGATAATAAAAGCGTCTATAACTAAATAAGGAGGGGATTTTGATGAAAAAATATAAGATTTTATTTGTGTTTATTTTCTTTTCGATGTTTTTAAGTTTTAATGCAAAGGCTGAAGTTTTTAAAGATAATCAGACGGTTGATAAATATAAAAACTGGACAATAACCTTTACAAAGCCTGTACAAATAAACGATAATACAAAGCAGAGCATATATGTGTTTGATAAAGTCACTAATGTTAATGCAAATGTAGTATTAAAATTAACAAATAATAATAAGAGTATAGAAGTTGATGCGCCTGATGGAGGATATGATCCGGGTGAGTCATACTGCTTAAATATAACAGAGGATATGAAAGCTCAGGACAATACACAAATTAAAAATCCACTTACATTAACCTTTTCAATTGCACAGGACAGCACGACTGCTCCAGCGGCATTTAAGGATGCAAATTTAGAAAAAGCGGTAAGAAGAGTAATTGGCAAGGAAACTGGTGATTTAACTCAAAGTGATTTTGATAAGGTAACTACACTTGCTGCTATAGATGCAAATATAAAGGATCTTGGTGGAATTGAAAATCTAAGAAATTTAAATGAAATTTTTCTTGGAGGTAATCAATTAACGAGTATTGCTCCACTTGGAAAGTTAACTAAGCTTGAAAATGTTAATTTAAGCGGATGCCAAATTGGAGATATAAGTCCTTTAGCGTCAAATCCTAATCTGCAGTTTTTGTTTTTAAGTAACAATAATATTACTGATATAACTCCACTTGCAAAGTTAATCAACATTCAATATTTGTCTTTGGATGGCAATGAGATTGGGGATGTTAGTACACTTTTGAAGCTAACAAATTTAACTAACCTTGATATTTCGGGGAATCCTATTAAAGATACATCACCTTTAAAGACCTTGAGTTCGCAACTGAAGGTAAAAGATTTTGATATAGATTCTTCAGGAAATGTTGTATTTTAATTTGAATATTTATGTAGAGCAGGATAGGGCTAATTTTCTAATATTGTAGAAAATTAGCCCTATTTTTATTTTGTTTTTTGCAGCAAGTTTCAATCAGTTGGCAATGGACAATTGGTAGTTAAGGATGGTTTAGCTTTATCTATAGCACTACTGGTTCCAAAATTTTAATTATACGATTATCGCAGTCAAGTTCTGCCTTAGCCCCTATTGGCAGTGTGAGCTTTGGATAATCATGTCCACTCATAAAGTTTGAAATAGTTGGTTTATTTAAAGATAAGATTCTATCTTCTATAACCTCTTCAAGCCTTAAGCTTCTTTCATAATGAGGAAGCGTACAGTTTTTAAATTGCCCAAGTATAAAGCCGCTGCATTTTTGAAGCTTTCCACATAAAAGAAGATGTGTTAGCATTCTATCTATGGAATATGGCTCTTCATGAACGTCTTCTATAAAAAGTATATTGTTTTCAAAGCTAACTTCATAGGGAGTTCCTATAGTATTATTTATAAGTGACAGATTACCGCCTACTATATTTCCAGAAGCTTTGCCGGGTACTTCACATTTCATATTGATTTCTGATGGATTTTCTATTGTATAACTTTTATTTTCTTTCATAAGAGTATCTAAAAAGGACTTTAAAGTATGTTTGTCCTCTAAATTTGAACTTGCCATTGGTCCGTGAAAAGTTATAAGACCTGTTTTGGTGAAGAAGGTATTTAAATAAGTTGTTATATCACTGAAACCAACAAATATTTTGGGATTGTTTTTTATTATGTCAAAATTTATATATGGAAGGGTTCTCATAGAACCGTATCCACCTCTCATGCATAGAATAATGTCTACATCTTTATCAAGAAACATATCCATAATATCCTCTGCTCTATCTTTATCTGTTCCTGCAAGATATCCCCATTTATCATAAATGTGCTTTCCTGTTTTAATTTTAAAGCCTAGTTTTATAAGATAGTCTATTCCTTTCTTTATTGCTTCTGGTTTTTCTGGACTTGATGGTGAAACTATTCCTATGGTATCACCATAATTTAATTTTTTACCTATCAAAAAATCACCTTCTATATTTATATAATTTAGAAATTGCAAACGCCAAATGTATACTCATGGATGAGTTAAGGGTGGATTTACCTTTTGTTTCACTTAGGTAAATCTCAAAACTTATATATTTTCAGCTTTGCTGAATAAAATATATTGTGCAATTGAGTTTGAATTTCATTTATTGTTATCGCATAAAGATTAATCTTCACTATATTAGTTCCAGAATTACATGGCTACGCCCAAACCCCTAGAATATAAAAAGACTAATATATAATTCATGAAGTCAAATGGGGCTAAAGCCCCAAACCCCTAGAAGTTAAATAAGACTGATATATAGCTCCAGAATCACATG
>NZ_JBJIAA010000023.1:0-67917 GCF_045310695.1 Clostridium neuense | reverse complement strand
AAACCCCTAGAATATAAAAAAGACTAAATATATAGTTCATGAAGTCAAATGGGGCTAAAGCCCCAAACCCCTAGAAGTTAAATAAGACTGATATATAGCTCCAGAATCACATGGGCTGACGCCCAAACCCCTAGAATATAAAAAAGACTAAATATATAGTTCATGAAGTCAAATGGGGCTAAAGCCCCAAACCCCTAGAAGTGTATATCTTTTTTGTAGAGGAGTAGGGCGGCTATGATTACGGAGAATAAGGAGATGCCGCAGATTACTTCGAAACCGTATCTATAATTAGCAAGTGGGATGCCGGCTACATTCATAGAAAATAAATTTGATATCATTGTTGGTATTGAGAGAACTATTGTAATTGTTGCTAAAAATTTGATTACTAGATTTTGATTATTGGATATAAGTGAGGCAAAAGCATCCATAGTACCGCTAAGGATGTCACTGTATATGCTTGCCATCTCTATGGCTTGTTTGTTTTCTATTATAACATCCTCTAGAACATCTTGATCCTCAGGATATTTTTGCATGACCTCAAGCTTCATCATTTTTTCAAGTGTTATTTCGTTTGATTTAAGTGAGGTTGAGAAATAAACTAGTGACTTTTCAAGGGATAGAAGTTGAATAAGTTCTTTGTTTTTAAGTGATTTATGAAGTCTTTTTTCTATCATTACACTTTTCTTATCTATTTGCCTTAGATATACCATATAATAAGTTGCAACTTTATATAAAATTTGTAGTATAAATCGAGAACGTTTAAAAGCAAAGAAAGTTTTTACTTTACCTTCTATAAAATCTGTTATTGTTTTGCTATTTTTTAAGCATATGGTTATTATTTCCCTTTGTGTATGTATTATTGCCAAAGGGTAAGTATCATAGGTTAATGAATTGTCCTCCATTTCGGTAAATGGTATGTCCACAATGATGAGTATATTATCGTCTTCTATTTCTAATCTCGAAGTTTCCTCATCGTCTAGGGCAGCTTTTAAAAAGTCCATAGGAACATTGGTCTTTTTTTGTATAAGCATTAACTCTTGCTCAGTAGGTGCTACAATGTTTATCCAACATCCAGGTTCTATGTTTTCAAGCATTTGAAGTCTTGAAGGAGTAGTTACATCTGCACTTTTATATATAGATATCATATAGTTAGTGTTATACTTTGATACAAATTGTTAAAAAGTATAACAGATTCACCTGCCTTTCATTTATATATTTATTATACCAAAGCTAAATCATATCTGATACAAAAAACTATTATGTTTTCAGTTTTTAACGTATTTGCAGAGTACTCGTCTGCAGCCTGCTAAGTTCAGTTTTTGCATCGGCTATTAGTGATTGTTTGTCAATAATATCAAAAGCCGTACAGGATAGTGCTTGAGCTGCTTTCATTATTGCATCACTAGCAAATTCTGTGACAGTGGCAGCTGCAAATTTTTCAGTTCCATAAGCAATAGAATTATCGTTGACAATTGAAACATATGGGTGTATACAAGGTACTACATGGCTTACATTTCCAAGATTTAAAGAAGAAAATATGTTTTTTATTCCACTAATATTTATTATTCCACTTTCCTTAAGGTTATGTGAAAATAATCTTGATATGGTTGGATTAGTTATAAGTTCTTTGCAAGGCATACTATAAAGATGAAGTTCAGAGGATACATTTAAAAGTGAACATGTTAGTTTTATAAAACTTTCAATTTTGTTTTCAATTTCATCTGCAATTTTAGTTGACGAAGTTTTTATTGAAAATTTTGCTTCTACGCTTTCAGGAAAGGAATCGGTTATGCTGTTCACGTTTATATCACCTATAAAGCAGTTGTTTTCAAAGCCTTTTGCAATAACGTTTAATGCATCAAAAGTAAATAAACATGCATCTAGGGCAGAGTATTTTCCTGTTGAAGTATTATTATTGTAAGAGTTATCTGTATATTTAATTTGGAGTGGAACAATAGCCATAGAGCTTCCGCTTTCAGCAGTTATAGTATGAGGTTGAACCATTAAGACTGCATCTATGTCCTCAAAAGTTCCCTGCTCTGTCATTGCAACCTTTGAACCGCTCAGTATTTCACCTGGACAGCCAATTACTATTGCACTTCCTCCTAGCTTTGGAATTACTTTTGAAAGCGCAAGAGCTGAAGCTATAGATATTGCTGTTTTTGCATTATAGCCATATACATGACCTTTTTCCTTTAAAGCATCATATTCACAGATAAAGCAAACCTTTGGATGACCCTTTCCGTATTGTGCGTAAAACGAAGTTGGTATACCTAAATAGCTTGGAGTAACTTCAAAATTGTATTTATTTAGTAAGCTTGATATGTAATTGTATGCTTTATATTCATGAAAGCTTTCTTCAGGATTATTGTAAAGATATTTTGTGAGTTCAAATATTTCATCCTTTAGTGTACTTAAAAATGTTATCATTTCTTGTTTCATAAGAACACCCCTTTGCAGAGTAGAGAGTAAAGAGTAGAGAGTAGAGTGAATGTGGATTTACCTTTCGTTACACTTAGGTAAATCTTGGAACTTATTAATATCAGCTGTGATGAATATTATATTTCAAGCCATGCGCAAGCATTAAGTTTAAGATTTTTGAAAGCGTAGCGGAGAAAAATCATCCTTCACTCTACTCTCTGCTCTCTACTCTTTACTCTAGTTTTAAAAATTACTTGCATTAATTATATAAATTCAAGTTTGAGTATTTTAGCCACTTTCATCATTCATATTTTAGTGTTCCCTTAATAAATTAAAATATAAATTAAAAAAATTATTTGGACAAAATAAAAATCCAATGTATGGTGAATAAAATATAATATGGGGGTAATAATTCCTAACAGGTAAGGGGGAATATATTTATGAAAAAAAATTGTATTATATGTGGCAAGGTTCTAAAAGATGGTATAATGATTAATGGCAAAGGAATGTGTAAAGCCTGTGAGAAAAGGTTAGTAAATCTTAAGGACAAAAATGATTTTTATGAGTACTACAAAGAGTGTATAAAAAAAGAAATTGTCCACATTATATCAAGAGGAGCGGATTGTGATTGTCAAAATTACCACTTATAGATGGAATTATGAAATATATAAGCGAAAAAAATAGTTTGTTTTGTATGCCTGGACATAAGCAGGGAAAAGGATTTTTATGTACAGATGAAGGAAAAAAATTTTATGATAATCTCATTAAATTTGATCTGACAGAAGTGGATGGACTAGATAATCTGCATCATGCAGAGGGAATAATAAAAGAAGCAGAGGAAAGGCTCAGCAGCTTTTATGGAACTAAAAAATCATATTTTCTTGTTAATGGAAGTACAAGTGGAAATTTAGCTATGATTTTTGCGTGCTTTAATGAAGGTGATAAAGTAATTGTTGAAAGAAATTGCCATAGATCCATATTTAACAGCATAATAATGAGAAAGCTAAAGCCAGTTTATATTAAAAATGATTTTAATTATGAAATGAATGCTCCTTTAGCCATAGATGAAGAATATTTTTTAAAGCTTCTTGATGAAAATATAGATGCTAAAGGAGTAATTATAACCTATCCTAATTATTACGGGGTGTGTTGCAATCTTGAGTTTATAGCAGGAGAAGCCAAAAAAAGAGGGATGAAGGTTATAGTGGACTCGGCACATGGAGCCCATTTTGGTTTGTGTGAGGAATTACCTAAAAGTGCGGTTAAGCTGGGCTGTGACATGGTTGTAATGAGTGCACATAAAACCCTTCCCAGCCTTACACAGACTGCGTATCTTCATTTATGCAGTGATGAAATTGAAGTGGACAAACTAGACTTTTATGTAAGTTCCTTTTTAACTACTAGTCCATCGTATGTTTTTATGGCATCTATGGACTATGCAAGATTTTATATTGAAGAAAAAGGATATAGTGAATATAAAAAACTTATAAATATATGTAACAAATACGCTGAAAAGATAGATAAAATTAGAGGGATGCATATTTTAAATGAGGCAGACTTAAATAATAAAAATCAGAGCATTGATAAAACAAGATTTGTTATAAATGTTTGTAAAGGATACAGCGGATTTAAATTATATAATTATCTTAAGGAGAATTTTATACAACCTGAGATGTGTGACAGCCAAAATGTAATTTTAATTTTTTCACCTTTTAATTGTGAAGAAGAATTTAAAAAGCTTTATGAGGTTCTTATAAAGTGCAATATAGAAGAGCTTGAAGATAAAAGTTTTGATTTAAAAGAATTATCTATACCTAGTATGGAAATGGCGCCAGGAGATGTGCTAAATAGTAAAAAGGAAGTAATGGACATATACGAGGCAGAAGGGGAAATATGCGCAGATGCAGTTGTGCCATATCCACCGGGAGTTCCTATTATAATGCCAGGAGAAGTTATAAGCAAAGAAATTATTGAGGAAATAAATTACTATATAAAAAATAATGCCTTAGTTATGGGAGTTAACGAGGGTAAAGTAAATACTGTAATTAGAGGGTGAAATACTGTGGGAAAAATCTTTTGTTTAATGGGCAAAAGCAATTGTGGAAAAGATACAATATTTAAAACACTAAAAGACAATAAAGCTTTGAAATTAAAGCCTGTTGTAACTTATACAACTAGACCTAGACGGGTTAATGAGACAAATGGAGTCGAATATTTTTTTATTAATGAAGAAAAGTTGTTTAATTACAAAAAAATAGGAAAGGTTATAGAAGAAAGGGTATATAATACTGTAAAGGGAAAATGGTACTACGCTACAATAGATGATGGACAAATACAGTTTGAAAGTGATAATTATATTTTAATAACTACCTTAGAGGCCTATAAAAATTTGAAAAAGTATTTTGGAGAAGAAAGTATTGTTCCGATATATATTGCTGTTGATGATGGAACAAGATTGGAAAGAGCTATAAAGCGTGAAAGAGAACAGAAAAAACCTGATTATAATGAGCTTTGCAGAAGATTTTTAGCAGATAATATTGATTTTTCAGAGGATAAATTAAATGAGTGTAATATTTTTTATCAATATGAAAATTATGATTTAGAAGCGTGCATAAAAAAAATTAAAGATTCCATAACCAAATTTATTGTTTGATATTAAAAAATAAGTGTAAAGTGTTATGAATTTTGTGATAAAATATACATATAACTTAGGATTTATAGGAGGGATTAATATGAAACTAATAATTGTTATTGTTCAGGATGATGATGCAGGTGACTTAATAGACGTGCTAACAGATGGCGGATTTAGAGTTACAAAGCTTGCTACTACAGGCGGATTTTTAAAGTCTGGTAATACTACTCTTATGATAGGCGTAGAAGAACAAGATGTGGACAAAGTAATTGATATTATTAAACAAGAGTGTGGAACAAGAGAACAAGTAGTTACATCACCATCTCCAGTTGGAGGTTCTACTGGCGTATATGTTCCTTATCCTATAGATATCGAAGTTGGAGGGGCAACTATATTTGTTGTTGATGTAGATAAGTTCTTAAAAATATAAAAATGCGAAGTAACAATGCTTCGTCACATTAAAAAAGTTCTATAGATCTAAGACTTAAAAATCATAAAATCCTAAGAGTTTTCAATAACTCGCAAAGCTCAAACAGATTTAAAACTCTAAGTATTTTATGATTTTTAAGTCAAGATTTATTAGAATTTTTTTAAATCGTTCCTTCAGCATTGCTACTTCGCCTTAACGGTATAATGCAAGGAAAAAATTCCTCCGTGCCTACGGAATTTTGGGTGTGAAGCTTTGCAATAGCTTGAATTTTTTTAATGAGTAATTACATTATAGATAGACAATATGGAATATTAAAATTAGCTGAATTGTATTTTGGAACATGTTGGTTATATGAACATATATCAGTTGGCAATTTTTTTTAATTACCTGCTTTTCTCGCTTAGCAAAGCTAAGCATCATTATGTATAATTAAAGATTTATCTGAGAGAAGTGAAAGATAAATCATCGTTAACTGTCAATTGTCCTCTGATTAAAGTATACAAAAATCACTTGTAAAATTATAATATTAGTAATTTCAACCTTTCAGTTTGTTTATCTATAGTTGAGTATAAATAGGAGGCTTTTTATGAAGTTTAGCGATATAATTGGGCATGAGGAAGTGAGAAATGAGTTTGATGGGCTCATAAAAATAGGAAAGATTTCACATGCACATATTATATGCGGTGAAGACGGAAGTGGTAAGAGTTTTATCGCAAGAGAGTTAGCAGCTAAAATTTTGGGTAAAACTGAAATTAAGGATTATGCAGATTTAATTGAATGGAAGATAAACTCAGGCAAAAAAAGTATATCTGTAGATCAGGTTAGAAGCATAATCGAGGAAGTAAACAAAAAGCCTTATGAAGGTGATAAAAAGGTAATAATTATTCATGATGCGGATTATATTACTATTCAAGGGCAAAATGCTTTACTTAAAACGATTGAAGAGCCGCCTCGTGGGGTTTTTATACTTCTTTTGTGTGAAACTATGGGAAGACTTTTAGATACCATAAGATCTAGGTGTCAGCTTCATAAAATAAAGAAATTACCTAAGGAAGAAATGCTGGCGTTTATAAATAGAAAATATGGCGTTTTAGAAGATAAAGAAATTAAATCTATTCTCGCTTTTAGTGTAGGTGTTCCTGGAAAAGTTGAAGATTTTATGGAGAATACAGCTTTAAAATCCATAAGAGATGAAGTTATGGATACACTCGTTAGTATAAAGAATATGGATTATGACAATATAGTAAAGTGTGCTCAGAAGTTGACAGAATATAAGGAATTATGGCGGGAAGTAATAGAATGCTTTGCTGTGTATGTAAGAGATTCATTAATATACAAGGAAACAGGAAAAGAGGAACTTATAATAAATAGTGATAAGCTAGAGGATGTAAAAAAACTTGCAATGCAGTTTTCTATGAATAGACTTAACAGAATTTTTGATATATTAAATTTTGCTAAGAGCAACATGGAAAGTAATGTAAGTGTAGAGTTAACGTATGGTACGATGCTATTTAAAATACAGGAGGTCTAACATGGTAACCGTTGTAGGAATTAGATTTAAAAAGGCAGGAAAGATTTATTATTTTTCACCTGGTGAATTTAAAATAAATAAGCAGGATAACGTAATAGTTGAAACTGCAAGAGGAATTGAATTTGGAACTTGTGTTATAGGAATAAAAGAAGTACCAGAAGAAAATATAGTAAGTCCGCTTAAAAATGTAATAAGAATAGCAACTGAAGAAGATAAGCAAAAATATGCCGAAAATAAAAAGAAGGAACAAGAAGCTTTTAATATATGCTTTGAAAAAATAAAGAAGCATGAGCTTGTAATGAAGCTTATAGATGTAGAATACACCTTTGATAATAATAAAATTATATTTTATTTTACAGCCGATGGAAGAGTTGATTTTAGGGAACTTGTTAAGGATTTAGCATCTGTCTTTAGAACTAGAATTGAGCTTAGACAAATAGGAGTAAGAGATGAAGCAAAAATGGTTGGTGGACTTGGCGTATGTGGAAGACCTATGTGCTGTGCTGTTCATCTTGGAGACTTTGCGCCTGTTTCAATAAAAATGGCAAAGGAACAAAATTTGTCTCTAAACCCATCAAAAATTTCCGGTGTGTGTGGAAGACTTATGTGCTGTCTCAATTATGAGCAAGAAACATATGAGTATATAAGAAAGAAAATGCCTCAGGTTGGTTCAGTAGTTTATTCTAAAGAATATGGAAATTGTGAAGTTATATCTAACAGCGTTGTTAAAGAAAAGGTTAAGATTAAATATAAGCTTCAAGATGGAGAAGAATCAGTAGCTGAAATTCCTATAGAGGGTCTTAAACTTGTTTCTGGTAAGTATGAAGGAAGCGTTGATGAATCTCAAATAAAGCTTGAAATCCAAGAAGAAGATTCGGAAGCTATAAAGCAGCTCTTTAAAGCTGACTAGGGGGAAGGAATTAAGCATGAAATCTGTTTTAAAGGTAGGCAATATATGTAGTATAGATGATGTAAATAAAATTAGAAATGTTGTTTCACAAAATGAAGGAGTAGTTGCCTGTTATATTAATAAAGAAAGTAAAATTGTTGAGATAATTTATGATAATTACCTTTTAAAATTAGATGATATTATAGAAGCTATAGAGAGTTTGGGGTATTTTGTACAATAATGCAAAGATTAAGTTTAATTTTAAACAAGTTCTATATAATGCGGCTGATTGCTGCCTTATAATATATATTTGCTGGTTTTCGCTGAAAATAAGTTCCAAAATTAATAAAATCGTGATACAATATTAACGAGTATTGTGGTACTCGAATGACCTTTGGATGGGAGGTGTATTAATTATGGCATATAAGATAACAGATGCTTGTGTTAGCTGTGGTTCTTGTGCTTCAGAATGCCCAGTTAGTGCTATAAGTCAAGGAGATACTCAATTCGTTATTGACGAAGGAGCATGCATAGAATGTGGAAACTGCGCTAATGTTTGCCCAGTAGGAGCTCCAGTTCAAGAATAGGCTACATGTGTTTTTATAAAAAAAGTTCGCATTTGCGAGCTTTTTTTGTTTATATAATATGTAGTGAAATATTTTTTTTTAATCATATATGTAGTTTGTTGTAAATTTATATTTTATTTTTACGATAATATGTATATATGTAGATAAATTATTTTGCGTAGTTATATATGGTTACTGATTAACATTTTATTTTTGTAAGCTAACTATAGTATTTAATAAATATGTACAAGTTAGGTTCCAATACCGTTGTAATCATTTAAAACTGCAAATTTATATATGATTAATAAGTAGATTAAATAATTGCTAGGTATATAAGGAGGAGAAAAATTTGGATAGTATTATATTTTTAGTTGTTGCTCTAGCTGCAATTGTAACAGGATATACAATAGATGGTGGTAATATTACTCATCTTTTCCATGGAGCACCTGCTATACTTGTTTTTGGAGGAACAATTGGTGCAGTTGGCGTATCTTATCCTATTTCTGAATTGAAAAACATGGGTGCTGTTATAAAGGTTATATTCTCAAAACCAAAAATAAATTTAGTTGAGTCAATAATATACTTTAAGCAAATAGCATTTAAAACTAGAAAAGAAGGTTTACTTAGTATTGAAGAGATGATATCTGGAGATGGAATAGATCCATTCATAAAAAAGGGTTTACAGATGGTTGTTGATGGAATTGAGCCTCAAACCGTAAAGGATACACTTGAATTAAGCGTTGAACTTATAGAAGAAAGGCATAAGGGCGGTATTGCAGTTTTTGAATCTGCAGGTGGATATGCACCAACACTTGGTATCATCGGTACAGTTACAAGCCTTGTTGTTGTTCTTGCAAATCTTAGTTCAGATACTTCGGCCCTTGGAGAATCTATATCAAGTGCATTTATAGCTACACTTTATGGTATCAGTTCAGCTAACCTTTTATGGTTACCTATGGCAACTAAGCTTAAGAGATATAACGAAATTGAGATGAAAGAAAAAAATCTCATAATAGAGGCTATACTATGCATTCAGGAAGGAATAAACCCTAATACACTTGAAGAAAAATTAAAAGGATTTTTGGATAAGAAACAGCTTCAGGAGTATGAGAGTCAAAGTGGAAAAGAAGGTGAATAAGCATGGCCAGAAAGAAAAAGGCAGAACCGCCAGAGAATGCGGAACGTTGGCTTCTTACATATTCAGATTTAATAACTCTTTTGATGGCTTTTTTTATAGTAATGTATGCATCAAGTACTGCAGATAAAACTAAGATGGCTAAGGTTGCTGAATCTATTAAATCGGCTATTTCAAATGGTGGAGGTAAAACCATTATAGGTGATGATACGGCAGTAGATGTAAAATCAACTCCTGATTATGTTCAGGAAATGCAAAAGGAAGCTAAAGGATCTTCCTCTGCAGATCAAAAAGTTGAGGAAAGTAAATTAAAAGCAGTAAAAGAAAAAGTAGATAATTATATAAAGCAAAATGGATTGACTGGAAGTATAAGCACTAACCTACAAGAGAGAGGTTTAACAATACATATTGTTGATACTACTATGTTTGATACTGCAAAGGCGAATTTATTGCCTGGTGCACAGGATAGGCTTATAGCAATAGGTAAAATATTAAAAGGCATTAACAATATTATAAGAATAGAAGGACATACGGACAGTAGGCCTATGCATGATGAGAAGTTTGAATCTAATATTGAATTATCCGTTATGAGGGCAGCAACTGTTTGGCATGTACTAGAGGAAAAGGGAGGAGTTCCGCATAATCAATTTGTAGCAGCTGGATATGCTGAAAATGATCCTATAGTTCCAGATAATAGTTCAGATAATATGGCTAAAAATAGAAGAGTTGATATAGTTGTTATAAATTCAAAGTACAGTTCTATTGATTCAAATCAAGTTTCAAATAGCAAATAAAAAATGCAGGAGATAATCTCCTGCATTTTTTATGTTAATAATGATAATAGCTTTACTATTATAGGTGCAAATATTACTATAATAAGACCAGCTATTCCAATAGAAAGACTGCTCATAGCACCCTGCGTTTCTCCAATTTCTATTGCTTTTGTAGTTCCAATAGCATGAGAGGAGGTGCCTAGAGCTATTCCCATGGCAACAGGATCCTTTATTTTAAAGAGCTTGAATACAAGTGGACCTACTATTGCTCCAAAGACACCTGTAAGCACAATAGCAGCTACTGTTACAGCAGGTATGCCTCCAATTTGTTTTGATACAGATTGGCCTATAGGGGTGGTTACGGATTTTGGAAGCAAGGATAAGTCTATAGCAGCAGATAATTTAAAAATGTGACACATAATTGCTATGCTTATCATACCTATTATTGAGCCTATGGATATGCCTAAAAGTATTGGTACAATATTTTTCTTTAGGAGATCAATTTTTTTATAAAGAGGAACAGCAAGAATTACAGTTGATGGTCCTAAGAAAAATGATATAAATTGTCCTCCAGAATTGTACTCATTAAGGGTTATATTTAGTGATTTAAGTATAAAAATTACAATTGCTATACTTATTAAAAGTGGGTTAAAAATTGGGAGTTTTGTTTTCCTGTATAAAAAAAGTCCAATTTCAAAAGCTATAAGAGATATTAATATGGAAAACAGAGAAGTATGTATAAGTTCATTCATAATTTCAATTTCACCTCTTCTTAAGTAACTGTACGGTTAGACCAGTAAGGGCCATTATAATAATAGTGGATATTAAAGTAATAAATATAATTCCTATTAAGTTTCCTTTGATAAGTCCAAAGCATGAAATAAGACCTACACCAGCAGGAATAAAGAAAAATGCGAGGTGCTCCAGTAGAAAATTACTTATCTCTTCGATTTTTTCTAGCTTAACAACTCCTGTGCTAAGGAGAATTAATAAAATTATCATTCCTAGGACATTCCCTGGAATTGGTAAATTAAATATTTTATTTAGCACTTCTCCAATAAAGCAAATTGCTAGAATCAGACATGATTGCCTTAAAAGTTTCATTATTTCACCTCCTATTCTTTAATATTGTCTGAAAAACACATAATAATATAATATAATAGAAAAGAGCAAAAAATGATTTTGTAAGAAAATAATGAATAGAAAAACTATTATGAAAATTGAAAAAATACGGAAATTTGAGGTGGATTTTATGGAATTAGTGAAAGATGATGAAACGCTTGATGATCTTCAAATTAAAGGAATTAAAGTTATACAAAAAAAGAAAGCATTTAGATTTGGAGTTGATGCTGTGCTTCTTGCCAACTATGCTAAAATAAAAAGAAGGGCTAGAGTTGTTGATTTATGTAGTGGTACAGGAATAATTCCATTTATAATTGCTGGAAAGACTGAAGCCGCTTCCATAACAGGAGTAGAAATACAGGGTGACCTTGTTAATATGGCAGACAGAACAGTTAAGTATAATAATTTTGAAGATAAGATTAATTTTATACATGGAGATTTAAAAGATATAAAGCTTATTAAGGCTATAGCTAAAGCGGATGTTGTAACTGTAAATCCACCATACAAGCTTTGTAATTCGGGAATAGTAAATAAAAATGATAATAATGCTATTTCAAGGCACGAGATATGCTGTAACCTTGAAGATGTTATAGCAGCCTCAAGGGTTATATTAAAGGATAATGGGAAGCTTTTTATGGTACATAGACCTGAAAGAATAGCTGATGTCTTGTGTATGATGAGAAAATATAAAATAGAGCCTAAATCAATAAAAATGGTTCATCCAAGTGCAGGAAAGGCTCCAAACATAATGCTTATAGAAGGGCAAAGAGATGGTGGAAGGTTTTTAAAATGGGAAGAGCCGCTGTATGTGCATAACGAGGATGGAAGTTATACTAATGAAATTGAAAAAATATATGGAAGAATGTAAGGATAAGGAGTAAAGATATGAAAGGAAAAGTATTTTTAGTTGGAACACCTATAGGAAATTTAGGAGATATAACTATAAGAGCTTTAGAAACCTTAAAAAGCTGTGACATTATAGCAGCAGAGGATACAAGGCAAAGCTTAAAGTTGTTAAATCATTTTAATATAAAGAAACCACTTATAAGCTATCATAAGTTTAATGAGAAGGAAAAGAGTATTGAGATAATAAAATTAACTAATGAGGGTAAAAATGTAGCAATAGTTACGGATGCTGGTATGCCAGGAATATCAGACCCTGGAAGTGTAGTAGCATTAAAATGCATTGAAGAAAATGTAGATTTTGAAGTGATACCTGGACCAACAGCATTTGTTACGGCTTTAGTTTATTCTGGTATAGATAGCTCAAAATTTTTATTTAGAGGATTTTTACCAAGGGAAAATAAAGATAGAAATGAAGTTATAGAGCAGGTTAAAAACTCAAGTGAGACTATTATTTTTTATGAGGCTCCACACAGGCTTAAAAATACTTTGGAATTTTTATTGAATAGTCTAGGGGATAGGAAAATATCAATTTGTAGAGAACTTACAAAGCTTCATGAGGAGATAAAGAGAACAACTTTGGCACAGGCATTGAATTTTTATAAAGAAAATAATGCAAAAGGGGAATATGTGCTTGTTATTGAAGGTAAAAGCGAAGAAGAAATTAAAGGTGAAGAAAGAGCTAAATGGGAACAAATGAGCATAGAGGAGCATATTAAAACCTACATTGAAAAGGGATTTTCTAAAAAAGAAGCAGTTAAAATGACAGCTAAAGATAGAAATGTTCCTAAAACTGAAATATATAAATATTCTATAAATTTAAAATAACCTAAAATTATAGAATATGGCAAAGTATATTGTAGAATTATATACAATACTCTTGATAACTTTAAAATCATATGGAAAATGGAAGTTGTAAAATTATAAATAATAATGGTATAATAATTACATTATATATAAAGTTGTGCTAGGGTAAGTGCTGCTTTATATCACGCTGAAAATATTTACATAAAGTATTTAGTAGGGGGGATATTAGTGCATAAACGAGTATTGTCGATTATTTTAGCGACAAGCATAGTGTTTACAGTTGGTTCAAGTGCATTAGCTGCACCAACTCAAGGCCAATTAGATCAGAGTAAAACCAATTTGACTCAGTCACAACAGAAGGTACAAGATTTGGATACCCAGATGCAGAAGGTAGATCATGATATTGAAACGATTTTGAGAGAAAAGGCTGGTATAGATAGCAAGATAGATAAGGCTCAAGCAAGCATAAACATAGTAAATAAGAGCATTAAAGAGTCTCAAAATAAGATAAACAACGAACAAGAAGTGTATGGTCAGAGAATTAGAACTATGTATATGAACGGGAAAAATCAAAGTTACATAAACATTGTCCTTGGGTCAAAAAGCTTTAGTGATCTCATATCTAATATTGAAACAGTACAAAAAATATCAGATTATGATAAGAATCTTATGGATAACCTAAATTCTGAAAAAAGTAGAATTGAAAAACAAAAGGACAAGCTTGCTAGTGAAAAGGCTAGTTTAGTTGCATTACAAAGTCAGGATCAAAAGAAGCTTCAAGATGCTAATTCTAAGAAGTCACAGGTATTGGCATTAGAAAATAAAGCAAAGGCTGAAATGCAAAAAAATAAAGCTTATTATGATCAACTTCAAGCTCAGTCAAATCAAGAAAAAGCAAGACTTTTAAGTATGAATACGAGTGCTTCAACTTCATCAAGCAGCCCTTCACATGACAGAGGTCAGCATGTTGTTCCAGCTGGTAGTTATAGTGGTGTAGTTGGTATTGCAGCTCAATTCGTAAATAGAACTCCATATGTATGGGGGGGAACAACTCCTAGTGGATTCGATTGTTCTGGGCTTGTAATGTATTGTTATGCCCAAGTTGGCGTAAGCCTTCCACATTACACAGGAGAGCAAGTTAAATATGGCTCAACAGTATCAGCAAATAATTTGCAGCCAGGAGATTTGTTATTCTTTGGTTCGGTATCAGATCCATACCATGTAGCCATTTATGCAGGAGGGGGACAAATGATAGAAGCCCCTAGAGCAGGTGAGGATGTTCATATTACACCTGTTAGACCTTTCAGCATAGCAAAAAGGATATAATGAAAATAATTAAATATAGTTTTTAAGGGCATAAAAAGTGCCCTTTTTTATGTTTTATAAATATAAATAGTAAGAAGGAATGATACAATGCATAAGAAATTAGTAAGTATAATTGCTGCTTTAGGAGTAACATTATCTTGTACAAGCAATGCTTTAGCAGCACCTCTTCAAGAGCAGTATAATAGCAGCTTGCAGCAATATCAAAATGCTCTTAAGGGTGTACAGGATATAGAAGGAAAGATTTCAGGTATTGATAATGAAATTGAGAAAATAAACACTGATATTTCTAATACAGGTAAAAAGATATCTCAAAGTCAGGACAAGATAGCTGAAGAACAAAAAAAGCTTAATGAGTCACAAGAACAAATGGATAGTGAGCAAAATACATATATGCAGAGAATTAAAGCTATGTATATGAGTGATTCTGATATGCAGTATTTAGAAGTTATTTTAAATTCTAAAAGTTTTAGTGATCTTATAGCTAATGTTGAAAATGTTAAGAATTTAGTTCAATATGATGATAACATAATGAATAACATTAACAAGCAAAAGCAAAACATAGATAAGCAGAAAAAAGTACTTGAGGCTGATAATTCTAAGTTGGAGAAGTTACAAAGCCAAAATAACAGTAAGTTAAGTGATCTCAAGAATAAAGAGGCAGAACAAAACAAACTGTTAGCCAGCGAAAAATCTGAAGAAGATAAACACAAGGCAGATATGGCAAAAATACAAGGTGCAATGGATGCTGAGAAAAAGAAGCTTCAAGCACTAAGTGTTCCTACTGCACCAAGTTCCGGAAACCAACATGCGAATACAAATATTACACAATCAAGCAGCGGATCAGCCACTGGATTGGCAGTTGTAAAGCTAGCTAGCCAATATCTTGGAGTAAAGTATGTATGGGGAGGAACAACACCAGCTGGATTTGATTGTTCTGGACTTGTTCAGTATGTTTATGGTAGACTTGGAATAAGCTTGCCAAGAACAAGTGAAGAACAAGTTGGAGCTGGTTCGCCTGTAACTGGACCTCTTCAACCTGGAGATCTTTTGTTCTTCGAGCCAGGAGCTGATGGACCTGGACATGTTGGCATATATGCAGGTGATGATACTTTTATTGAGGCACCTCATACAGGAGCAAATGTAAGAATATCACCTTTAAGAGATTATTGTGCTGCTAGACGTATAATAAAATAATGCTAAGTAACAATTCTTTGTTACAACACATATATGAGGTTTGGATTCAAGTCCAAGCCTCATATATATTTATGGGATGAAAAAATTTCTCTGCTCTTGCGGAATCTCATAGGTAAACAACATGGAAGATTTAAAATAGTCAATTTAAAGAAATTGGCGTCAGCATTAAGTTTAAGACTTTCTATAGTGAAATGGAAGAAAGCCAACTGCAACTATCCTCTGTCAATTATCCATTGTAAAATAATACATGTTCATATAACCAATATGTTCCAAAATAGAATTCAGCTAATTTTAATATTCCAAGTTGTTTAGCCGTAATGCATTATCTAGAGATGACATCAACATTAAGTTGTAAGATTTTCTTTGATGTTGCCTCTCAATCTTATGTATACAAAATCAAAAAAATAAAAAAACAGCATAGACAAGCTATACTGTTTTTTTACTAAAAATTTATTTATCTTCCTTCTCTTAATTCTTGAAGGCAATTTTTGCAAATATTTTTTCCTTTATAATTTACTACATCTCTTGCATCTCCGCAGAATATGCAAGCAGGTTCGTATTTCTTTAAAATAATTTGTTCGCCATCAACATAAATCTCTAAGGCATCTTTTTCAGCTATATTTAAAGTTCTTCTTAATTCTATAGGTATTACTATTCTGCCTAATTCATCTACTCTTCTTACTACTCCTGTTGACTTCATTTTTTATCCTCCTTAAATTACATCATTCGACAAATACTACAATTAAATAATAACAAATATTACATTAAAAGTCAATATCAATTTTTAATATAGTTACATTTTTTTTATTAAATTCCATCTAAAGTTAATATACTACCATATAATTCAAAAGTCAATGCTTTTTTTATTGTAATTGAAATATTTGCCATGTCCGCAAAACTAGAAATATCGCTGTAAATTATAAAGCTTAACATATCTTAAGCATTAAAACATCAAAATGCTAAGGAAATTATTGTAATATAATTGGTAAAACATAAAATAGTAATAATATGGGTTTACCTAATTAAATTGTCGAAGATATGGGACATGTATATATATATGTACGTATGTTATAATTACTTTGAGGTGGTATGAGTGATAAAAATTATAAAGAATTTAAAAAATATAATAAAAAACTTTAATGTAGAAGTATTTATAATTGGAGGGTACATAAGAGATAAGCTTATTAAAATAAAGGGGGAAACCTCTAATTTAGACATATTGGTAAAAGGAGATATAGAAGGATTCGTAAAAGAACTTCAGATTAAAGGATATGTCCTTGTTTCAAGTTATGATAGAACATATCAAATGACCTATGAGGATAAAATACTTAATATAAGTAAATTAAAGGGAGATACAATTGAGGAGGATTTAGCTACTAGGGATTTTACTATGAATGCTATAGCGCTTAATCTTGGAAGCAACCAAATTATCGATCCATTTAAAGGAAGGCTTCATATAAAAAGAAGAATAATACAAGAGGTAAATGACGAAAGTATAAACAATGATCCAATAAGAATACTTAGGGGAATAAGATTTTATATAAAGTATGGAATTCATTTTAGTGCATATACTGAGGCTCATATAAGAAGTGAGGCCAGTAATATATTAAATTGTCCTAAGGAATTGATTAAAAATGAAATATTAAATGTAATACACAATGATGAAAATGGCATTTTCTTTGAAATTGCAGATCAATTTTATGTGCTTAAAGAATTGATTCCATATATAAATGAGCTTAAAAGTATTGGCAAATGCAAATATCATTCAGTAGATGCTTTTACGCATATGAATACTGCATATCATGTTTTTAAAGATATGCAAAAAGGGTATATTACTATTGAAGGTATTGACCTAGATACTTTGAAAATGGATGCTGATGATTGCAATATTTTAGATTATTTAGCTTTTGGAATATTTGTTCATGATATAGGAAAATTTGAAAGCTATAAAAAAGAGGGAGATAAAATAAGTTTTAAGGGCCATGATATCTCTGGATACAATATAATTACTAAGGTATGTGATAATTTGGGGTTTTCTGCTCAAGGTAAAGAGCTTGTAGGATGCATAGTTAAGAATCACATGTATCCATTAAGTATATTTAAGGATAATGCTGAGGATTATCAAAGCAAGTTTTACAATTTTTTCGATATGTTTAAAGAAAAGTCGCCTTATCTGATTATAGCATCATTTTGTGATGTATATGCCACAAGGATGTATCTTGATGTTGAAAATGAAAAAAATAAGTACAGAGATTTCATAATGTCCATGTTTTTTGAATATAAAAATTATATTAAACTTAAATAATATATAAAATCTAATCGTTAATAACTATGTGTGAATAATGTTAATTGTGTGCATAAAAGTTATGTATAGGTTTAATTATCCATAGAAGTGTTTGTTTTTATCCAGTAGTTATTCACAATTTCTGTGGACAAAATTGTGAGTTTTGTGGATAACTTTATATTATTAATATGTTTATATAAAATCTGAAGTATTAAAATGAGATATACAAAAGGCCATTCAAGCAATATTTGTTTAATTCACAATTAAGGATGATTTTTCTCCGCTACTTCTGGGAGAAAAATCATCCTTAATAATTGAACATTGTATGAAATTTAGAGTTCAGCGCAGCTGACATTATTAAGTTTTAAGATTAAAACGAAAGGTAAATCATCCTTAATTGTTCATTGATTAAAGATTATCGTAAGCTTCAGCGGCGAAGTTGAAGTCTTCTTCGTTTGTTATTTCGCCATATGAATCCTCTCTTATTCCGGGATAATAATATAGTATGAATCTTTCAGAATTTGATATGTTTTCTATTAATATATATCTTTTATCCTTTACTGCATCTTGAACTACAGCAAGTACATTATAGCTGTCATCCATACCAGTATCGTTATTTACTAGATTTAAAACTCTATTCTTGTATGTTACTACGTTTGTTCTTGAATGATCACAATAAGCTACTTTGCCTCTGTCACTGCACCTATTACAGCTGTCAAATTTACATTCAGCGGTGCATTTTAAACATTGACATTGGCAGCAGTCCTCAAGCTGATTCAATTCATCACGGTGATCATTCTTATAGCCTTCAAGCAAATTTATATATTTATCATCTTCGAATAAATTTTTAAAAAAACCTTTATTTTTGCTTTTACTTTCAGCAGCTGCGGAATCAAGAAGCTCTATATATTTATTCAAAATAGGTTGCTTTGATGTATATTTTCTATTCTTAAATGTAGATTTATCAACTAGGTCTGAAATATCATCTATAGCAAATGCGATATCTGAATAAATTTTCCCATAAAAGTCTTTTTCTTTTGATATAAAATCCTCTGTTTTACTCATGGAAGAATCCCCCCACCATTTTTAATTTATAGATGTAAAGGCTGCTACTAAAAAGTTATTTATTAAACAATTATTAGTACAACCATCTGTACATAAAATCAATTCACAGCCAACAATAAATGTGAACTGTGAATTATAAACTATAGATAAACTGCTTTAATTATTGAAATTTTGATTTTTCAAGTGATTTATTTGTTGGCATTTTTATATTTTGCAAGTTCATCATCAAGGCTTACAGAATTTAACTCTTCAAATTCTTTATCTAAAGATTTATCCTGCTGTAAATCACCAAGTCCTTCAGCAAGGGCTTCCTTCTTTTCAATTTTTCTTTCTATATCATCAAGGTTTATTTTGTTTGAGCCTGTTTCTACATTTGAAAGAACTTCATTTACTTTTTTAGTAGCTTCAGCATTATTGTACCTTGCAGCGGCTTCATCTCTGTAAGCTCTAGTTTTTTCGATTTCTTCTTCTAAATCTCTTAATTTATCTTTTATTAATGTAGCTTTTTTAGATGCATCCTCATAGCTTTTTGAAAGAGATTCATATTGCTTATCAGCATCTAATTTTTTTTGAAGTGCTTTTTTAGCAAGTTCGTCGTTACCTTTTTGTACTGCAAGTTTTACCTTAGCATCAAAGTCCTGTGATTCCAATTTTGCTTTTTCCATTTTCTTTTCAATTTCATGAACATTTCCAAGAATTTGAGCAGAAGAAATCTTTGCGTTGTTAAGACTTTCTTCCATATCTCTTATTTTTTGATCAAGTAATTCTATTGGATTTTCCATTTCGTCTAAAGTGTCATTAACCTTTGCCCTCATCATGTTTGATAATCTTTTAAAAACTCCCATAATTTTATCCTCCTAATTATAATTAATTTATTTTAGATTGCTATATTTATTAAACATGTAACTTCAGTTTTAGAAGAAACATATTGTTTAACTTATATATTATCTTCTACGCCTCTTTATATAGTTATATATAATAACTATAACTATTATAAATAATATAAATTTAAAAATGAAAGATATCATTCCACCGCCATAATAACCGCCTCTGCCGTAACTGCTGTGACCAAATGGTATTGGAATAGGTATTGGGATGTAGCTTCTTTTTGTTGTTTGACCACTGCCGCTGTTATAGCTTTTAGAGCTTGAATTTCCACTGTATGATTTTGAACTAGAACTCCCTGATGAATTATGAAAGCTTCCAGATTTAAAGCCTCCACCTGAACTTGAGTGGCCACTGCTAAAGCTTCCTGAATGAAAACCTCCTCTTGGAGTGGCATATACTATTCCATATTTTTCATTTGATTTAAAATAAAGTGAACTTGGACTTACTACATTTATTAAAGTAAAAACAAATAATATTAAAAAGGTTAATATGATTTTTTTATGTTTTATTTTTGACACCCCCTAAATCTAATATATAGTTATTATATATTAAAATGCATATGCCTTACCACATATCATCAAATTATTGCTTGCCAAATTAGATCATGTGTTAATTATATGATATTAAATACCATATTACAATATAAAAATAAACTTATTTTAAGTTAGTTGGAACTGCTTGTACAAAAAATGTAGCACTAGCTTTTAATATCTCACGTTTTCTTTAAGTTTCTATGATTATGGATAAAAATAACTTGTAATAAGGTTATATATAACTTATAATGTAATTGTAATAATTGTAATGAAGGGGGCGAAATAGGATGGCCAATAAATCTTATATAGATACTATGAAGAATTTAGCTGAACAAATATCAAAAAATAGCACTATAAGCTATGATGAACTACCTAAACTTGATTTGTTTTTATCTCAAGTTATTGATTTTTTAAATGATAAATTTGAAAATGAAACGTACACTAAAAATATAGTGCAAAATTATATAAAGGGCTGTGTTATATCTAAGCCTCAGGATGGAAAGAAAAAAGGTTATACAAGAGAGCATATTGCGCAATTACTTCTTTTAAGCTATATGAGACCTGTTCTTACAACTGATGAGATAAAGAAGGTTTTTAATCTTGCATTTAATGATATAAATGACAGGAGTGACGATATAATATCATGGGAACAAGCTTATGAGGTCTTTTCGAATGTACAAAAAAGTTATTTTGAAGCTATGCTTCAGGATCAGCATTTAAACAATAGTAAACTAAGAGACATTGTAAAGAAATTTAATCTTGATCAAAAGGATGAAGAAAGAATCTTAGTATTTTTAGTGGTAATGAATCTTGTAGCACAGGCCAGTGTTATAAAAAATATAGCTGAAAAAATTATTGATGAATATGAAGAGTAAAATATCTCAGCTTTTTTAGATTTGCAGTTTATTTTTTGTAGAGAAACGGATTTTAGGAAGTTTATAAAATTTTACTCATAAAGAATGTGTACTTAGACGAAAGCTTCAATGTATGTGTATTCTTTGATTTTGTTTTATGCGAAGTAACAATATTAATGATCAAAAATATTGTTACTTCGCATATTTCACTATTGAAGGGGAGTGTTAGCCATGGATAGTCTTGTTGGATTAATAGGCAATGTTGGATTTCCAATAGCTGTGTCAATATACCTTCTTGTAAGAATTGAAGGCAAGCTTGAAAGTTTAACTAATAGTATAAATAATCTTTCAGGGGTAATAAACTCTATGGGTAAAAAGTAGAATAACGGTATATTTATAAAAGGCCATATTTTAAATAAGAGTTGATTTTAATACTTTTATTTAAAATATAGCTTTTTTATTGTTGAATTTTTATGCATAAAGTGTTATAATTATTCACATAAATGAATAATTATAATGTAACGGTCAAATAAGTAGGGGGTTTTTTAAAATGGTTAATTTAAAGAATAAAAGTTTTTTAACACTTTTAGATTATAGTCCGGAAGAAATAGATTATCTTTTAAAACTTGCTAAAAAGCTAAAGGAAGACAAGTATAATGGTTCAGAAAAGCAGTATTTGAAGGGGAAAAATATAGCACTTATATTTGAAAAAGATTCAACTAGAACAAGATGCTCTTTTGAAATCTCAGCACATGATCAAGGAGCACATGCTGTTTATATAGGTTCAGTAGGAAGTCCAATAGGAAAAAAGGAGTCTATAAAGGATAGCGCAAGAGTTCTTGGAAGAATGTTTGATGGAATAGAGTATAGAGGCTTTGAACAAGAAAATGTTGAAATTTTGGCAAAATACTCTGGAGTACCTGTATGGAATGGATTGACAGATACTGATCATCCAACTCAGACCCTTGCAAATTTTCTTACAATACAGGAGAATGTTAAAAAACCATTAAACGAAGTGAAATTAGTATACTGTGGTGACGGAAGAAATAATGTTGCAAACGCACTTATGATTGGTGCTGTAAAAATGGGGATGGATTTTGTAATTGCTGCACCAAAGAAACTTTTTCCGGCGAGTGAGCTTGTTGAAAAGTGCAAGGATATTGCAAAAGAGACAGGTGCGAGCATAACAATAACTGATAATGTAGATGAAGCTGTGCTTAATGCTGATGTTTTATATAACGACATATGGGTATCTATGGGAGAGGCTGATGAGATATGGAAGGAAAGACTTAGTATCTTAAAGCCTTATCAAATAAATATGGAGCTCATTAAAAAGACAAAAAATCCAAATGTAAAGTTTACACATTGCTTGCCAGCATTTCACGATTTAAATACAATAGATGCAAAAGAGGTTTATGATAAATTTGGGGTTGAACCCTTTGAAGTTACAGATGAGGTATTTGAAAGTGAATACTCAATGGTCTTTGATGAAGCTGAAAATAGACTTCATACTATAAAAGCAGTTATGGTTGCAACGCTGGGGGATATATAGATAGACAACTTGAAAGATTGAAATTGCTAATATGAAGTTTATTCCTACAAACTGGAATTTTAAGAAGAGTAGAGAGTAAGGAGTAGAGAGTAGAGTGAATGTGGATTTACCTTTCGTTTCACTCAGGTAAATCTTAGAACTTAATAGTTTCAGCTGCGCTGAACATTATATTTTAAGCGCTTTGAGCGCAATAAGTTTTAGATTTTTCGAAGCATAGCTGAGAAAAATCATCCTTCACTCTACTCTCTGCTCTCTACTCTTTACTCTGCTTTTCAAATTCGCATTTACCTCTTGATTAAAGGAAATGCAATGACATCTTTAATAGAGTCAGCATTGGTTAAGAACATAATCATTCTATCAATACCCATTCCTAGTCCGCCAGTTGGAGGCATTCCAGTATCAATAGCTACGGCAAATTCTTCATCCATAGGGCTTGCTGTTTCTAGTCCAGCTCTTAACTTTGAAGATTGCTCATTAAGTAAAGCTCTTTGTCTTAATGGATCGTTTAATTCAGAGTAAGCATTTCCAAGTTCAACTCCATAAGCATATGGTTCAAATCTTTCTATTAACTCAGAATTATCTCTATGAACCTTGCAAAGTGGAGAGGATTCTACAGGAAAATCTATTACAAAAGTAGGCTCAATTAATTTCTTTTCAGAGTATTCCTCAAATAAGTTAAGCACAAGTTCTCCTTTTGAAATTCCACTTATATTTAATCCTTCACTTTGTTTTTCTTCTAAAAGGTTAAGATTTTTTATTTTGGCAATAATATCATCTTTAGAGAGGTTTTCTACATCAATGCCTGTATCCTTTTTTACAAGGTCGTACATTCTTTCTCTTTTCCAAGGAGCTTTAAAATCTATGGTTTTTCCACCACAAGAAATCTGTGTGGAACCATTAACCTTGTTGAATACAAAGGTGTATATATTCTCCATAAGTTCCATCATATCATTGTAATCCGCATAGGACATATAGCATTCAAATAAAGTAAATTCGGGATAATGAGTTCGGTCAATTCCTTCATTTCTAAAGGATCTTGAAATGGTAAAAACTCTTTCGATTCCACCTACAATTAGCCTTTTTAAATACATTTCAGGTGAAATTGTCATATAAACTTCTGAGTCTAAGTCATTAACGAAGGTTGTGAAAGGTTTAGCTTCTCCGCCACCGTATTTAGTATCTAATATAGGGGTGTCCATTTCAATAAAGCTTAAGCTAGCAAGATATTCTCTAAGGGCAGCAATTGCCTGTGAACGCTTAATAAATCTTTCTTTAACCTCAGGATTCATTATCATATCTAAAGAACGATGTCTTTGTCTTAAATCGGAATCTTGAATTCCATGATATTTTTCAGGCAAATTTCTAACCGCTTTAGAGAGAAGTGTAAAGCTATTAGCTCTTATGGTTATTTCTCCTGTTTTTGTTTTAAAGGCATTTCCTGAAATACCTATGATATCTCCAGTTTCAATAAGTTTTAGAATGCTGTAACTTTCTTCTCCAAGGTTAGATTTACTAAAGTAGATTTGTATATTTCCTTTTTCGTCAGATATATTAGCAAAAGCAGCTTTTCCCATTCTTCTAAAAAGCATTACCCTTCCAGCAAGCGTAAAAGTCTCATCTTCGCTAATTGAGTCAAAGTTATCACATATATATTTGGTGTGTGTTATAGAAAAGTATTTATATGGATATGGATTAATTCCAGATTCATAAATTTTATTTAATTTTTTGATTCTTTCTATTGTATATTCGTTTGCATCTGGCATTATTTTTTGTAAATTTTCTAGGTTTGTAAATTCATTGTACATTTAAGTAACCGCCCTTCATATATTTATTTTATTTATCCATAGCAATTTTGAACAAATAAAAAAACCTTCACCTCCAAGACGTTCAATCTTGAGGACGAAAGCTATGAATTCGTGTTACCACCCCAGTTTATCTATATGTCACCACATAGACCTCTTTAAGTACGGCATAAAAATGCTTATACTCTATATCTATAACGGGATATCCCGTCACAGCCTACCTCTTAATAAATAAGAATCGGTGTGCAGCTCAGAGACCTTCTTAAATAAACAAGCATTACTCCATCACAGCACCGGAGCTCTCTGTAAATGCTTTAAGAATATTTACTTTTCTCTTCTTAGCTTTGCAAGTATTCTATCACAGATTTTAGTTTGTGTAAATACCTATACTAGATGCCACATTTATGATGTTAGTATATAATAAAGGTAATTAATTATTTATTTGGTTGGTGATAATAATGCAAAAGAAAATTTTGATTGTAGAAGATGATTTAGAAATTTGTAATTTACTCAAGGAATTTTTAGAGGAAAGTGGATATGCTGTAAAGGTTGCTTCTAGTGGCATAGAGGGAATGAAAGAAATAAGAAATTCTACTTTTGATTTGGTTATATTGGATTTAATGCTTCCTTTTAAAAGTGGTGATGAGATATTAAGAGAAATGAGAACATTTTTAGCTACACCTGTTATTGTAGTGTCTGCAAAGGATACTGTACACACAAAGGTTGATTTGCTGCGCTTAGGTGCAGATGATTATGTAACAAAACCATTTGATTTAAATGAACTACTTGCAAGAATAGAAAGCAATTTAAGACGTTGCTGCTCAAGTGGTAGCTTAGAAAAATCAGTATTAACTTATAAAGATATAGAATTAAATATAGAACAAAAGAAAGTAACAGTTAGTGGGAGTACGATTGTTTTAACTTCAAAGGAATATGAAATTTTATTGCTGCTATTGAAACATCCCCAAAAGGTATTTTCAAAGGCTAATCTTTTTGAAAGTGTGTGGAATGAAGAATATTTTAGCGAAGATAATACTTTAAATGTACATATAAGTAAACTTAGAAGTAAATTAAAAGCGGCAAATCTAAATGAAGAATATATAGAAACTATTTGGGGAATGGGGTATAAACTAATATGAAGAGATTGCCACATTAAAAATTGTTCAATCATAATTAAAAAATTGCCAGTTAACTTAATCAGTTCACATTGCACAATTCACAATGCACAGTGAAGGTTGATTTATCTTCCTTTCGTCAGATAAATCTAAAATTATTAAAAACATAGAACTATGTTCAGCTGACTGAATGAGTCAATAGGCCTTTATCTTAAATTAGCGTCAGCTATAAGTTTTAGATTTTCTGTAGTGAAGCGAAAGAAAATATTCATTAATTATGAACTGATTTAAGGTTTTCTTTAGAATTCATTTAAGCTTTTCTTTAAATTGGGGTTTTAAAATTAAAATATAGATAGACAAACCTGAACTTGAAAACTATAAATTTCAAAATTATCCCGACACAAACTGGAATTTAACTCAGAGCACAGAGTACAAAGAAAGATGATTTTTCTCCGCTGTTGCTACAAAAATCTTAAACTTAATGGGCGAAAAGCGCTTAAAATATAGTGCTTTGCGCAGCTGAAACTATTAAGTTCTAAGATTTGCCTGAGAGAAGCGAAAGGTAAATCCACCTTCACTGTACTCTGTCAGTTGTACTCTGATTCAACTTCCAGTTTGTTAGGATAAACTTGGCATTAGCAATTTCAATCTTTCAGCTTGTTCATCTATAGAACGAAGGGAGCGAAGCTTATGGAATATATTTTAGAAACCAAGAATTTAACTAAAAGATATAAGAATACATTGGCACTGGACAATGTAAATATAAAATTAGAAAAAGGTAATGTTTATGGTTTTATTGGACAAAATGGTGCTGGAAAAACCAGTTTAATAAGGCTTATTACAGGATTGTCTTTTAAAACTTCTGGTGAACTTTATTTGTTTGGAGAAACTGGAGAAAAAAAGCTTCAAGAGCAGAGAAAACGTATAGGCTGTATGGTTGAAACACCAGCGTTATATCCTAATATGTCAGCATATCAAAATTTAGAAATTCAACGTATGCAAAGAGGTATTCCAGATAAAAAAGTTATTGAGGATACATTGGAGCTAGTTGGGTTAAAAGATACAGGAAAAAAAGCGGTGAAAAATTTTTCTCTAGGGATGAGACAGCGTTTAGGAATAGCACTTGCATTAATTAATGACCCAGAGTTTTTAATCCTAGACGAACCTGTTAATGGACTTGATCCAGTTGGAATTGTTGAAATAAGAGAACTTATAAAAAAATTAAATAAAGAAAAGGGCATGACTATATTAATATCCAGTCACATCCTTGAAGAACTTTATCAAACGGCGGACCACTATATTATTATTTCTCATGGAGTTATTTTGGAGAACTTAACTTTAAAAGAGCTTAATGAGAAATGTAAAAAGCATATTGCAATTAAGGTTGATGATGTAGCACTTGCAACCACTGTGTTAGAAGAAAAATTAAATACTGCAAACTATCAAGTAATGCCAGATAAAACAATTCGATTATACGATTATTTAGACGATATAAAATCAGTTTCAAGAGAACTATCAAAAAACAATTTAATAATAACAGGTATTTCTTTAGCTGGAGATTCTCTTGAAGACTACTTTATTAAGAGAATTGGAGGGGGCAAACGTGATTAACCTTTTTCGAACAGAGCTTTATAAAATGTTTCGCAGTAAAAGTTTCTGGGTTATACTCATAATCAGTACAATTCTCGGGGTTATGATGTCTCAAGATGGTAAGGCACGCGTTGCAAAAGATGAAATTATTAGTATTAGTTTCTATTGTACATGCATTTTAACTTTGTTTCCAATATTACTTGGAGCCCTATCCTTTGGAAATGATTTTATAAATAGAACTATAAATAATGAAGTTTGTGCGGGACACAATAGGTTGAAAATATTTTTTTGCAAGGTTATTGTGTATTTTATTGGAGTAAATTTTATTATTTTAATTGCTCCATTTGTAAATTTGATTCTTAATTATAGTTTGCATAGTATTCATCAAGAGTTTATTAGTGAAGGAACCATTTTAATAAAAACTTTTATTATAACAGCTTTATTGGGAATGGCTGCATCAAGTGTGATTATATTCATAGCTTTTATATTTAGAGATGTAGGAAAAACGGTTGGAATTTCAGTTTTTATGTATATTTTAAATATTCAAATGTTAGGAAGCAGTTCTATAAAAACAACTGTTCTAAGATTTTTGCCATTATCCCAGATGCGTCTGATTCTATATAGACCTTTAATAAAAGGGCAATTTGAGGAAGCTGGTTTAGTTGCTATTATTACAATAATATTTTTTTTATCAGGTTCGTATTTCTGCTTTAAAAGAGCAGAATTGCGTTAGGAGGAAGTGAAGTTAAATGATAAAGATGTTAAAAATGGAACTGTATGAATTTAGACATGATTTTATTTGCTTATTTATGATAGTTATTCCTTTGGCTTATGGGATGTTTTCAGGCAGTGGTTATATGGAAGATAATTATTTTAATTTGAAACAGGGTGGGTATGAAGTATTAATGGCAATGCTTCATGATGCACCAGCAACTTGCCTTTTGATTTCTGCTTTTCCTGCGCTTTTAATAGGAAAAAGTTTTTCAAATAGAACTATAGTGCCTAAAATAACGGCTGGAAATAGTAGAAGTAATGTGTTTTTTAGTAAGGCTATTTCAATACTTAGTATTTCAGCCATAGCAACAATAGTTTATTCAATTTCTGGTGCTGCTGCTGTTACGTTAAAATATGGTTGGAATGCACCAGCTTTTGGATCTATATTTACTTTAATAAAAATTATGATTTGCACAATACTTTTATACTCTGTTATCTTTTCAATTATAATATTTTGGGCAGTAATATTTAAAGATACAATTAGAACTATTATAGCCTCAGTGATTACAATTTTTATAAATGCGATATATATAGCTTATGGTAGAGGATGGAAAATGCCAATATCTATGCATCCAATGATAGTACTTAGAAGAATTTTGCAAAGCAACTCGTTAGTACAATTTATGGGATTTTCTTTATATGCAGCAGTTCTACTAAGTGTTATATTAATATTAAGTTATACTATATTTAGAAGATGCGAACTTAAATAAGAGTAAAGGATGAGCATAATGATAATTTTAATTCTGCTAAGTATTTCTGTTATTCTATTGATATTTTATGTATTTTACTTAAAAACACAAATAAAAAGCATAGGAAAACAATTAGAAGATATATCGAAAGGCAAAACGGAAAAGAAGATAGATATATCGCTGATTGATAAGGATATAGAATACTTAGCCATTAATATTAATAGAAACATTGATTTTCAAAGGCAGCTTAGGATAGATGTTCTTAGAAATGAAGAAAAGCTTAAAGATTCTATTGCTAGCATTTCTCATGACTTAAGAACTCCACTTACCTCTATAATGGGTTATCTTCAACTCCTTGAGAAAAGTGAGCTATCCGGCAAGCAAAAAGAAAAAGTAGATATTTTAAAGAAGAAATCCGAACTTTTGCAAAATTTAATTACAAGCTTTTTTGAAATAACTATTATTGAAAATGATAATGTGAATGTAAAATTAGAAAAGATTAATTTAAATAATTTTCTTTCGGATGTTATGCTCTCCAGTATTTATTCTTTTAAAACTGCCAATATTGAACCCATTTTTGATGTGCCGGATACTACCATATTTATTGAAGCTGATAAGCTCATTTTACAGCGTATAATACAAAACTTAATATCTAATACTTTAAAATATGCTCATGAATATATTAAAATTTCACTTGTGCAAAATGAGCATGCTCAATTGATTTTTCAAAATAAAGTTCAAAATACTGAAAATATAAATGTAGATTTATTATTTGAAAAGTTTTATACAGCGGATAAAGCAAGAAGTTCTGGCAGCACCGGGCTTGGGCTAGCCATAGTTAAACTATTAGCTGAAAAAATAAATGCCAGAGCTGTAGCAGAAATTGATGGCCATATTTTAACTTTAAAAATTATATTTCTTTAAAGTTTTCAAATACTATCATTTTTTAAAATTTCGAGTATTTCATTAAGTAAATTAAGTATAACATCAGATGAAAATTCTACTTTTCTATAGTATTGTATTTTGTAAGTATAGAAACTGCAGCGTTCATACCAATTCAATATTGTTTTCAGTAAGTCTTGATTATCAGAATATAGATTAAATGTTAGTGTAATGATATACTAATAGAAAATGCATTTTATGAATAGAAGGTATTTATAAATGGGGAATAATGTAACATTAACAGAACTTGAAAAAGTAATCTTGAATAAAATACAAAATTACATTAACAAAAATGAAAAAGTTGGTATAGATATAATAGCAAAAGAATGTTTTGTTTCGAAGGCAGCAATTATAAAGTTGTCTAAAAAACTTGGATATAGTGGATACAGCGAAATGTATTATACCATTCTTGCTGCTGCTAATAATTCATTAAAATTAGATTTTTCTAGTAACAGCGGCGACATATGTATGAATGTACCATTAAAGGATGATATTAATATACTTGTAGAAGCACTAAGAGAATTTAAAGATAAAAAGATATATTTGGATTCGTTAGGCGTTTGCGATAGTGCTAGAGAATATTATCTGCAAAAGCTGTTGATATTTGGATTTGATGCTGCTAGTAGTTATCATTATGAAGCTTTTAAAAATAACAAATCTGGGTTATATTTGTTTTTCTCTTATTCAGGATATAGGGCTGAGATTATTGAAAAGGTTAACGAGGCCATTAGAAATGATTTTAAAGTGATAGCTTTTACGGCTAGCAAAGATTCACCACTGGCAAAAATATCTCATGTGACACTGGAGATAGGTGGTGTAAAATCGGATAGGGAGCATTATTTGCCAAATTTATTTACTGCTAACCTTATAATTTTGATAGAATTAGCACTAAGTGAATATTCTAAAAGATATTTATCTGAAAAAGAAAATTAAGGACATATACAAATAAAAATAACTGATAATAAGAATTATTGTACGAAAAAGCTTGCTACAATTCTTGTTATCAGCTTTTTTTATGTCCATTTTTGCAGTGAACTTTTTCACTTTAGGTAAACATTTTCATAGTGATGGAAACTCTATTGATAGTGGTAATAAACTAGGGTATATTGTAGATGAATAAAGGAGGAGGTACTAATCATGAGGGAAAAATTATTGTTATTAGGCCAAAAATTTTCACAAGCTGCGGTACAACCAGTTATGTTTTTAACAGTTATGGGAATTGCTCTTGCAGTTGCTGTTATTATGCAGCTGGGTTTCATGCCATCATTTATAGTTTTTATTGGTATGCTTTTAAAAAAGATGATGGATGCTATGTTAAATAATCTTTCTGTTATCTTTTGCGTTGGACTTACAACAGCATTTGCAAAGAAGAAAAAGGTTGATGCAGCTATCATTAGTTTAATCGTTTATATCATGTTTTTAGCAAGCAATAATGCTTGGCTTACATCACAAAATATGCTAGCTAAGCCGGGGGCTATGGGCTTATTTGGAACAGGACAAAATACTGTTTTGGGATTTCAAGTAGTAGATATGAATGTTTTCTTAGGAATAATATTAGGATGTATTACTGGGTATGTATTTAACAAGTTAGCTGATGTACAGTTTGGAGATATGTTTAGAGTATATGGTGGATCAAGATTTGTATTTATAGTCATGATTCCAATTACTTTGGTATTAGCAATTGTGCTTAGTTATGTATGGCCTGTAGTAAATTACGGAATTAATGCATTGTCTGGATTTATGAAGAGTGCAGGTGCATTTGGTGTATTCGTATACGCATTTGGTAATAGATTTTTAATACCAACCGGTTTACATCATTTATTATGGATGCCATTTTGCTTCACTGGAATTGGTGGAACTTTAAATGTTGCTGGTAAAGCTGCACAAGGAGCTGTTAACATTTTTTACGCTGAAATGGGTAATAATGCTCATCTAACAGCTATTGATCCGTCAATAAGATTTGCAACCTTTGGATTTGCAAAAATCTTTGCAAGTGCAGGTATTGTTCTTGCTATGATAAAGACTGCAAAACCACAAAATAAAAAGGCTGTAAGGGGATTACTTATTCCATCGCTTTTCGTTGCAATGGTAGCAGGTATTACAGAACCTCTTGACTTTTCATTTCTTTTCATATCACCTTTGCTTTGGCTAGTACATGGTTTACTTACTGGTTTTTCAGAAATGCTACTTTGGATACTAGGTTCAAGGACATATTCAATTTATGGATTACTTGATACAGTAGTTTGTAACTCTGTAATAAGTCCAAAGCTTTCAAAGATATATATATTCTTTGCAGTAGGAATTATAATGGCTGTGGTTTGGTATTTTGTATTTGTTTTCTTAATTAAAAAATTAGATATTAAAACTCCTGGTAGAGAAGATGTTTCTGAAGGTGAAATTAACATTCAGACAGATGGCAGCATTGCTGTAGAAAACGTTAGCGGTGACCAAGATTCCGAGTTATTTATTGAGGGGCTAGGTGGAGCTAACAATATTGCAGAGGTAAATAATTGCTTTACACGTTTAAGAATTGATGTAAAAGATGTTAGTAAGGTTAATAAAGAAATAATAAGTAAAGGTAAGCAAAAAGGCATTGTTATTAAAGGAAACAATGTACAAATTATAATTGGAATGACTGTAGAAGATTCAAAAGAAAGACTTATTAATGTATTAAACACAAAAAAGGAGTGATTTAAAATGAAAAAATATTCAATTTGTATTGTTGGTGGAGCAAGTCGTTATACACCAGATATGCTTGCAATGTTATGTAATCAAAAGGAAAGATTCCCTTTGAGAAAAATTGTACTATATGATATTGAGAGTGAACGCCAAGAGGTAGTTGGTAAATATGCAAAAATATTATTTAAAGAGTACTATCCAGAGTTAGAGGAAATAGTATGGACTACTGATAAGAAAGAAGCATTTTCCGATATAGACTTTGCTCTTATGCAAATTCGTGCAGGAAGATTAAAGATGCGTGAAAAAGATGAAAAAATTTCACTTAAGCATGGCTGTCTTGGACAAGAAACCTGTGGTGCTGGAGGTTTTGCATATGGATTAAGAAGTGTTCCAGCTGTTATAGATTTAGTAAAGGATATTAGAACTTACTCCAAAGAATGCTGGATTTTAAATTACTCTAATCCTGCTGCAATTGTTGCAGAGGCAACGAAAAGAGTGTTCCCTGATGATTATCGTATTATTAATATTTGTGATATGCCAATTGCAATTATGGAGATTTATGCGAGTGTGCTTGGAGTAGGTAGAAGAGATTTAGAACCAAGATATTTTGGACTTAATCATTTTGGATGGTTTACACATGTTTTGGACAAGAATACCGGAAAAGATTATTTACCTAAGCTAAGAGAAATACTCAAAACTCCAGTAGATGTACAAACAGAACCTCTTTTTCAGGAAAAATCATGGAAATCAACCTTTGAGTTTATGAGCCAGATGATAAATGATTATGATGAATACTTGCCAAACACATACTTGCAATATTATTTATACCCATCAAAAATGGTAAAGAAAGAAAATCCAGAATATACGAGAGCTAATGAAGTAATGGATGGAAATGAAAAAGAAACCTATAATAGACTTCATGAAATTATATCCCTAGGAAAAATGCACGGCACTGAGTATGAACTTACTAGTGATGTGGGATGCCATGCTGAGTATATAGTTGATTTAGCAACAGCAATTGCTAATAACACAAATGAAATTTTTTTGACGATTACAGAGAATAAAGGAGCCATTGAAAATGTTTCTTCTGGTGCTATGGTAGAAGTGCCATGCCGTGTTGGAAGTAATGGAGTTGAAGCACTAACTGTAGGAAGCATACCAACCTTTTACAAGGGACTTATAGAAAATCAGTATGCTTATGAAAAACTAGCAGTAGATGCTTGTTTAGAGGGAAGCTATCAAAAAGCTCTGCAGGCACTAGTGTTAAATCGTACCGTTGTAAATACCGACGTTGCTAAGGAATTGTTAAAGGATTTAATTGAAGCTAATAAAGGATACTGGAATGAACTTAATGCGAAGTAATAATGCCTCGTCACATTAAAAAAGCTCTATAAATCTAAGACTTAAAAATCATAAAATCCTAAGAGTTTTCAATAACTCGCAAAGCTCAAACAGATTTAAAACTCTAAGTATTTTATGATTTTTAAGTTGTTCCTTCAGCATTATCACTTCGACTACGATAGTGCAAGGAAAAAATTCTTCTGTACCTACGGAATTTTAGGTGTAAATTTTTATAATATATTGTCTGAATAGATTACTATGATTTTCATTCATTAAACATGTTTATAGTGCGTTTTTTATAGAGAAATAGAGAAAAATCCATCTTGATTTTTGCTTCGGCAAATTATAATATTGAAGAAATAATTGAGTAAAGAAAGAAGGGCATATAAATGTTTGAAAAATTATTCTCAAAAAAGAATAATAAAAGTGAAGAAATATTTGCTTATGCATCAGGAACTTTTGTGAAAATTGAGGATGTTCCTGATCCTGTTTTTAGTGAAAAGTCTATGGGAGAGGGTGTTGCAATTTTGCCTGTAGATGGTCAAATTCTTGCTCCAGCAGATGGAGAAATTATCTTGATTGCACCGACTAAACATGCCCTAGCATTAAAAACAACGCTTGGAGAAGAAATTCTTATTCATATTGGACTAGAAACCGTTAATCTTGGTGGACAAGGCATTAATGCTTTTGTTAAAGTTGGGGATAAGGTTTTAAAAGGACAAAAAATCATTGAAATAGACTTAGACTTTATTAAAAAGAATGCAAGCAGTACAGTAATTCCACTGGTTATTACAAATAGTGAAGAAAACCGCTTTGATTTTCAGTGGGAAAATGTTAGAGAGGTTAAGGCGGGAGAAACAAAATTATTTAAAGCAACTCTAAAGTAGAAAATTTAGGTTTGGTTTATATTTTTCTAGTACTATGATGGGGCTGATGGAGTAATTCGCAGTTTAACTAAAAATTATTTTTCATTTATAATTAATCCATGTATTTTTTGCCCCAATTACATAATTCAGCCAGTATTTTTTCTAAGGATTTTCCCCTCTCTGTAGGTATATACTCTACCTTTGCTGGAATTGTTAAATAAGCAACTCTCTCAATGAGAGCATCCATTTCTAACTTCTTTAATTCCTGAGCTAGTACTTTATGGCTTATATTAGGAATAGTCTTTTTTAGCTTACCATACCGTATAGGATTACTATTTAATATGCGCCATAATACTATAGCTCTCCATTTGCTTCCAATTACAGTCATAGTAAAGCCTAAAGAGCAATTAAAATCTTTTTGCCTTTCTTTTTGATTTGGAAATTTTTCAGTCATATCTTTTATCCTTCTTTCCAAATGGTAAGTATCTGATTAAAAAGTGCGTACTTGTGCACATATTTAAGCAAAACTATAATTAATTATACAATATTTAAATAGTAGATTCTAATTTATAACTTTTTGGGGGAAAGATTATGACAAGGAAATATAAACTATATCAAATTGATTCATTTACAAAGGAGAAATTTACAGGAAATCCAGCAGGAGTAATAACTAATGCAGATGGATTAACCGACTTTGAAATGCAGAAAATTGCGAGAGAACTTAATAATTCTGAGACAGCCTTTGTTTTTCCTTCAAATAGCAGTAAGTATGATGTGCATATACGTTTTTTTACTCCAATAAGTGAAGTGCCAATTTGCGGTCACGCCACTATTGCGGCTCATTATGCCTATGCTATTGAAAAAGAACTAGATACTTCTAGGGTTTATCAAAAGACAGGTGCTGGAATTTTGCCCGTTGATATAATAAAGGAAGATAACGACTATAAAATTGTTATGACACAAGGTAAAATTGAGTTTGGAAGTATAATTGATGGCTCGAATAAAGAAAAGCTTTTAGCAGCACTTAATATAAAAAACAGTGATCTTATGGAAAACTATAAAATTCAAATTGTTTCAACAGGTCATTCTAAAGTTATGGTAGGCATAAAAAGTATAGAAACCTTAAATTCGCTGCAGCCAAATTATGATGAACTTTCTAGGTTAAGCAAGAGCATTACATGTAATGGATATTATGTTTTTACAGTTACTCCTGAGGACGGTGACGTTTTAATACACGGCAGAATGTTTGCGCCTGCAATAGGCATTAATGAAGATCCTGTTACTGGTAATGCAAATGGTCCTTTAGGTGCATATCTTGTCCATTATAATCTTGTTCCTCACAACAATTCTTTGCTTAAATTTAAGGCTAAGCAGGGGGAAGCTATAAAAAGGGCAGGCATTATTGAAGTTGAGGTAGAAATAGAAGATAAAGAACCGGTAGAAGTTAAAGTCTCTGGAAATGCCGTAATAGTGTTTAAATCTCAATTAATATTGAAGGATTATAGATAAACCGCTTCAACTATTAAAATTCATGTGCACCATAATGCCCAGAAGACGGCATTTTGGTACAAATAAATTCCAAGTTTCAGAGTAGTTTATCTTTAAAGATAAACAACTTGGAATATTAAAATTAGCTGGATTCTATTTTGGAACATGCTAGTTATATGAACATATATCAGTTGACAATGGACAATTAACAGAGGAGAGTTATGGAAAGTGAAGAGTAAAGGAAAGAAATTATCCTAAACTCTTCACTTTTTAATTTTTTACAGGCACGCAAAAAGTAATATTGATATTGTTATTTTGCTCTGCTTTACAAAATTCCACAAAAGGACGGAAATCAGGCAGTAATTGATGCTGTACTAGGTAAAAACCATAGAGATGATATCTCATATACTTGAAAAAAGGCTTGGCAAAATCTTTTTGATTGCAATTCATCTTTTTATTTTTATATATAATAAGTGTAGCATATGCAAAATTTATTGACTTAGGACTAAGAGCTAAAATTGATAAGGAACTTGATGTAAGTGATAATGTTAGAATAAAGCTCTGAAGCTTATAAAAATGGACATGTAAAAGTATTTTGACATTGAAAAAACATCATGTAAAAAAGGTTTGATAGACGAATTTTCTTAAATATGGCAATATATTTATGGAAGGGGTATTGTTATGGAAATTGGAAGCAAATTAAAAAAAGCACGAATAGATTCTGGATTAACTCAAGAAAAGGTAGCAGAAAAAATACAGGTATCTAGGCAGACAATATCAAATTGGGAAAATGAAAAATCCTATCCAGATATTATAAGTGTAATCAAATTGAGCGACATCTATGGGATTAGTTTGGATGAATTGCTGAAAGGAGATTCGAATATGATAAAACACTTGGAGGAAAGCACCAATGTTGTAAATAGTAATAAAAGGTTGTTGATGGCTATTGGATTTAATGTATTATTACTTATTTTATTTATATTTTTCAATAGCATGATAGCAAGGAACAAATGTATGATGATAGCAAGCGCATCTGTTATGGTAATAAGTACAACTGCATTATTCTATCAAATTATTAAGAAATTTTAGGAGGGGATTTATATGAGCTGGTATTTAATTGTATCAATATTTGTAATTATATTAGGAGCGTCAACTCTTGAGTATCAAGTTTATAAAATGACAGAACTTGACGCAAGAAGCAGGGGGTTGAAACATCCAAAGTTTTGGGCATTTTTTTCATTGAGTGGTCAAAATGGAAGCGGCGGATTGTTACTATATTTGATTGGTAGAAGAAAATATCCATCTTCTATGAGCGAAAATGATAGACTTGTAATGGAAGCAAGAAAAAAGAAGGCTGGTGTCTCTTTAATTTTTCTAGCATTATCAACAATCACTTTATTTACAATTTGTATTTTGAAATTTTAGTGTAACTTTGAAATTTTTATTATTGGTTACAGAAAGCACAAGACAAAATTGTGAAGTGGTTAAAATTTTTTAATAGCTATTTTACTGCATATAATCCATAGAAATTAAAGGAGCGAGAGCACTAAAAAGTAGTGCTCCAGCTCCTTTATTATTCTAGAATTAGTTAAGACCTTTCCATTCCCAGTTAGCGATTTCTGGTAAATCAACACCATTTTCGTGTACATATTTAGTGTGCATATCTAATTTTTCATTCATTTCTTGTATGATATGAGCACCTTTGTTACCTAACTGTGGTAAATGATAAATTGCATCTTTTACAAGGTTGAAACGATCTAACTGATTTAATACACGCATATCAAAGCCAGTTGTGATTTCACCTTTATCTCTGTAGCCATGGACAGAAACATTGTGGTTAGCACGTTTGAAGAATAAAGTATCTACTAAGTTTTCATAGCCATGGAATCCAAAGATAATTGGCTTATCTGTAGTAAATATCATGTTGAATTCTTCATCAGAGATACCATGCTCATAGCTTTCTGGAGATTGTAATTTTAATAAGTCAACTATGTTTACAAATCTGATTTTAAGTTCAGGTAAATACTCATGTAACAATTGTACAGCGGCCAAGCCTTCAAGTGTTGGAGTATCTCCAGCCATTGCAAATACTATGTCTGTTTCTCCATTTTTGTCTGTACTTGCCCAATCAACAATTCCTAAACCATTGTTAACTAAGTATTCAGCTTCATCCATAGTAAACCATTGTTGTCTTGGATGTTTTGATGCTGTTAATAAGTTTACTTGTCCTACGCTTCTCAAGCATTTATCGAAGGTTACAAGTAAAGTATTTGCATCTGGTGGTAAATATTCATGAATTAAGCCGGAATTTTTATCAGCTAAGTGTCCAAGCATACCTGGATCTTGGTGAGTATAACCATTATGATCCTGCTGCCAGATGTGTGAAGTCATGATTAAGTTCAAAGAAGAAATTTTATCTCTCCAAGGAATATCTTCACATTGGTTTAACCATTTAAAGTGTTGTGTAACCATTGAATCTACAACACGTAAGAATGATTCATAACTATGAATGAAACCATGACGGCCAGTTAATAGGTAAGCTTCTAAAGCACCTTCTGCTATATGTTCACTAAGCATTGAATCTAATACACGTCCATCTGGAGCTAGCCATTCATCATAAGGTTCATTGATTTTTCCTACCCACTGACGGTTTGTTTCTTCAAACATAGCATATAAACGGTTTGAAGCAGCTTCATCTGGGCTGAAAACACGGAAATTACGTTCTTTTTTATTTAATTTCATAACGTCACGTACATATTTACCTAAAACAAGCATATCCTGTGCAACGCTTTTACCCTTAACTTCATTATTGATGGCATAATCATGATAATCTGGTAAACGTAAAGCTTTCATGATTTTTCCACCATTTGTTGAAGGGTTAGAAGACATACGTTTATCACCCTTAGGAATAATCTCTGCAATTTCATCTATTAATTTACCATCTTCAGTAAATAATTCTTCTGGACGGTAGCTTTTCATCCATTTTGTGAATTCATCTGCAAGTTCCATATGTTTGCTATCAAAAGGAATTGGAACCTGATGAGCACGGAAGGAGCTTTCAATTGGTTTGCCATCTAATTCCTTTGGACCTGTCCATCCTTTAGGGGTTCTGTCAAGGATAACTGGCCATTTAGGTCTGGACATATCATTTGCTTCAGCGGCTCTTCTCTTAATCTTTTGGATTTTTTCAATAGCTTCATCCATTTTTTCAGCCATTAAGCGGTGCATTACTTTAGGGTCATCGCCTTCAACAAATATTGGATCCCATCCTAAGCCTTCAAAGTATTTTTGTAATTCCTCATCAGTCATTCGAGCCATAATTGTAGGATTGCTGATTTTGAATCCGTTTAAATAAAGTATTGGTAATACAACACCATCTGTAACAGGGTTTATAAATTTATTTACTTGCCAAGAAGTAGCTAAAGGTCCTGTTTCTGCTTCACCATCACCAACAACAACAGCAGCAATTAAATCAGGGTTATCGAGGACAGCTCCAAAACCATGTACTATAGAATAACCTAATTCTCCACCTTCATGTATTGAACCAGGAGCTTCAGGGGTTGCATGTGAACCAACTCCACCTGAGAATGAGAATTGTTTATACAATTTTGATAAACCTGCTACATCTTGAGTCATTTCAGGATAAATATCACTGTAGCTTCCGTCTAAATAAGAATTAGAAACCATAACTTGTCCACCGTGACCAGGACCAGATATATATAGCATGTTTAAGTCATATTTGTTAATAACACGGTTTAAATGTGCATAAATGAAGTTTTGTCCAGCAATTGTACCCCAGTGACCAAAAACAGCATTTTTTACATGTTCAGGTTTTAGTGGCTCTCTTAGCAAAGGATTGCCCTTAAGATATAATTGTCCGACTGAAATATAATTGGCAGCTCTCCAATATGCATCTACTTTTTTTAAATAACTTTCAGAAGAGTAATCGATGTTCGTCATTTTATAAGTCTCCTTTATATGTTTTTTTTCGCAAAGCAAACAAATTTGATTACTTCTCACTAAGCGAAATTATTGGTAAGTTCAAGTAGTCAATAATAAGTATCTCATGTACGTACAAGTTTGGACATGATGAAGCTTAAAAAAGCAGCAAATGTAACTTACAAAATTAAAAAATATATATGTAACATGAGATTATTTTTCTCTATAATAAAAAAGTTATAAATTATTATTTATTATTTAACAGTATTATAATAAGGCTTTTTTTAATATAATTCAAGATATTTTTGTCAGAAAAAATTTTTTTATGTTATAAAAAGAAACATTTAGTATTTTAAAAAAATAAATAAGACGTTGTTATATAAATTATTATGGTAATATTGTAAATGATTTTATAAATATTAGAACTGGTAACAGACATGTTTGGTACAAGTTACAAAGCAAACATGCATTTTGTTAAAAAAAGTATAAACTTACAAGTATTAAATTAGTAATGCAATATGATAAGAAGACAAAGCACATAGAAATTTAAAATTTAGATTTCTATGTGCTTTGTCTTTGGCTTAAATAATCTTCAGTATTTTTTATTCCAGTGTCCTCATATAGTAATTTGGCGAGTATTTATGGAGATAATATATTCATTGAGAGAGTTAATATAAAAATATTAATCATAGATTAAATTAAAAAAAAGCAGTAGTTACTATTCTTTTCTTAGGATATCAACTGTATGTGCACTTGCTCCCAAAAGCTCTGGCCTTTCACAGGTTGAAAAGTGATAATTAAGGAAAAGCTTAAAGGTATCTTCATCCATAGAGTTTAAGACTGGTCGCATATAATCAGCTGGTCCATCTGCTGCAACTAATTTTATTCTTTTTAAGCCTACTTTTTCATCTAATTTGTTAATGTCTTCAATTCTTACATAGTCATATAAATCCTTTGGTCCAGATATAACATGAAAATCGTCAGTAAGCTTTCCATTATCAATACATGCACGAATGTTGTTTTCTTTAAAACCATATGTTATTATGCTGTATTCGTTCATACAGTATGCTACTAAAATAAGCCCATTGGTTTTCGTTACTCGCTTTGCCTCGTTAAGTGCTTTTACTTTATCTTCAAAGGTGTATAAATGATACATTGGGCCAAATACTAGAGTCATATCAAAAGTGTTTTCTGAAAACCGTGATAAATCTAAGGCTGTTCCGTGATATGCTTTTACTGTACTTCCTTTTGACTTTAAAACCCCTAAATTGTGTTTTACAAGTTCAATGGCAGTAACATCATATCCTTCATTGGCAAGCTCAACAGAGTATCTGCCAGTTCCTGCACCAATATCTAAAATTTTTGCACTCATATTATTTTGTAAATACTCATGAATATACTTCATGGAAGTGAAATACTCAACCTGACCATATCTGCTTTTTAATCTATTGTCTTCACAAAACTTATTGTAATGTTTCTCTAATTCTGCCGTTATCTCTTTATGAGGATCATTTTTTAATTCCATTGACATTTCTTTATGCTCTCCATCCATTATTATATTAGAAACTATTAGCTTCAACTATCTTATATTCTAATAGATATTATACTATATAATTAATGTTTATTGCTGCTTTCGTTAAGATAGCAATTGATTTTTGTTTGAGTTGCAGTTACTTTATCGCTATAGAATGTATTATAATATAAATAAAGATAAACCACCTTAAAACTTCAAATGGTTTATCTATAGTGGAACTAGCCTAATTGCAAACTATTTATGCATCATAATGCCTTTGAAATTGGTACTTTGAAACATAAATGGTTTAAGTTTTCCGGTAGTTTTACTATATAAACAACTTGAATTGAAAGTGAGAGAGCTATATATGAGAAAAAAGGATATATTGGAATTAAAAAGACGTTTAAAAAAGGACGAGTGTACCTTTACTAAAATGTGCGGCTGTTATGTAAATGCAGAGAAAAATATTATATTAAAGCTTGATGAAACTTTTTTAAATCTAGAAGAGGAAGAGTTCTTTAAATATTTAGAGATTGCAAAAAAAACATTATCAGGAACAGTGGGAAATAATCTTTTAGAACTTAATTTTCCGCTTGAGGAAGAAAACGTAGGCGGTAGACAACATTCTTTGATGGGACTAAAGATGAGTAAATTAAAGGATGAGGCAATGCTTGATAGCTTTTATAAACTAGTTATAGATAGTTATGACTACGCAGGTAATTTTTTAATACTTATTTTTCATGATGCTTATGATGTAATGACAAAAACCACAGATAATGCAAAGTTGGATGAATCTGAAGAAGTTTATGAATATATTTTATGTGCAATATGTCCGGTATCACTTGCAAAGCCAGCTCTTGGATATCTTGAAGATGAAAATAGAATTGGAGCACGTATTAGGGATTGGATAGTTGGCCCACCTGATCTTGGGTTTACTTTCCCAGCATTTATAGACCGCAGCGCTGATATCGATTCTATAATATACTATACAAAAAATGCAAAGGATTCACATCCGGAATTTATGGAAGAGGTTTTAGGCTGCAGTTCAAAACAAACGGCTACAGAGCAGAAAGAAGTTTTCAATAATATCATTCGTAAGGCAGTAAGCGGTGATGATGAGAAGGCTGAGCATTTACTAGGGGAGATTCAGGAAACTCTTAATAATGTAGTAGAGGAGCACAACACGGTTAATGGTAAGGATGCTGAGCCTCTGAATTTGACTAATGACAATATCCAAGATATTTTAGTTGAAAGCGGAATTCCTGAGGAAATAACTGCGAAAATTGAAAAAGAATATACAGAGGAATTTAGAGATACACCTCCGGCAGCGGAACATCTAATAGATAAAAAGGTAATTGAAGCAAATAAGCAAAAGAAAAAGGAAGAAAGGCTTCAGAAAAAAGTAAAAGCACTAGAAGAAGAACTTGAAAAAACAAAGCAAGATAGTGTACAAGACTCAGAAAAGGAAGCAGCTTCAGAGGTAGAAAATGATTCTACAGTAGAAGTAGATTCTGATGCTAATTTAGAACAAAACTCTGATGCTGAAGCGGAAGTTAAGGAAGATAGCACTGAAAATGAAGAAGCTCCTGCGAATAGCTATGATGTTGTAGTTCATGTAAAACCTGAAAAAGTAGACCAAATAAAATCACAAATAATAGATGGAAAGAAATGCATTGTTATTCCTATAGATGATGATGAACAAGCTAAGGTAAATGGAGTTAATACATTGATTTAATTCGTTGTATAAGATTGGACTGTTACTTCACTAAACTGGAAATAGAAGGAAAAAAATTTCCGTTTCTCTACGAAAAATTCTCTGTAACCATAATTAATCAATAGAAATTAAGAGCAATATATTGTATAACAATTTAATTGATTACAAAGATTTATGCCTAAAATTCCGTAGGTACGGAGGAATTTTTTTCCTGCACTACCGTGGGAGCGAAGTAACAATGCTGAAGGAGCAGTTTAAAAAAATTCTAATAAATCTTGACTGAAAAATTGTAAAATACTTAGATATTTCAATTGTCTGAGCATTTTTTAAGCGAGTAAACATGCACAGGGTTTGGGCTAATATATAGATGGCTAATACAAGTTAAAGAAGGATAATGGGATTACACATCCCAAACCCCGTATATGATCGTTATCCTTCTATACCTCAAGCAGGCACTTGCTTAGAATCATCAATTAGATTTATAGGACTTTTTTAACGAGACGAAGCATTGTTACTTCGCATTTAGTATTCAATACTTAATAAACAAAGTGCATCTGCACTAGCTTTATGACCTACATCTTTCATATCCTTAGACTTAAAAGCTTTCTGGATTATATCCATAGGTAATTGACCAAGTCCTACTTGAATTAATGTACCTACTATTACTCTTTCCATATTTAATAAAAATCCATTTGCTTTCATAGTAATAATGATCTCATGGCTAGTTTCCCTTACATCAAGAGAAAGTATTTTTTTAATTGATTTCCTTGTTTTCTTATTAGTAGTAAAAGCTAAGAAATCATGTTCACCTAAAAGCTCTTTTGCAGCTTCTTTAATTTTAGCTACATTTATTGTTTGATTCATTAAGTTAACATATCGTCTTTCAAACAAAGGACGGTTAGGAGCATCTTTTTTCCATAAACGATATTCGTAAGTTGCACTTTTCATTAAATATCTACTATGAAATCTTTCATCAACAGGTTCTACTGATAATACAATGATATCATCAGTTAAATATTTTTCGAAATAATCAAAAAGTTCTTTTTCGTTTAGCCTATTATCTGGTGCTATAAAATTAACAATTTGTCCTTTAGCATGTACCCCGGCATCAGTATTAACCGCACCAATAACCTCTACCTCTTTTTCATAGAGTTTTGATAATATCAATTCTAATTTACCTTGAATACTCTTTTCTAGGTTACCTTTGGTTTTATTAAACCCAATATATTTTCTGCCATCATAGGCTATCATCATCTTATAATTTTGCATTTGAGTCCTCCTTTTCATAAATACCAATCAATACATTTTATCATATATAAATAGGTTAATATAGATAAAGTATCTCATAATAGAATTAATTATACCTTTAGGCAGATACTTTTCCTATTTAAACCTTTGGTTAAATCTATTTTTACAGAAAACCGCATCATTTATGATACAGTTCTCCATAACTATTCCAAGTGAGGTTTTTCCATTTTATTCTTATATTTATTTTTACATAATTATGGTATAATTCTAAAGTACAATTTTATAGTTAAATGTGGGCTACTGGTATCACTCATCCCTTTTGAAGGGAGGTGATACATATGAGTAACGATACTTTGATGTTACTATTTCAGGCAGGATTATTTTTATTAACACTACTAACATTTATAGTGTTACTTATTGATAAAATGTCAAAAAAATAGTAGCCCCCACTCGCAATTGGATGCTACTATTTTTTAATCATATTAAATTATAGTGATGCCAGTTGCCTCTGCAACTAGAATTGTATACTATAGGGTGTTGGTAGCACCCTATTTTTATTTTTTCATTCTTATTTATATTATACCAAATTTTTATAAAAAATAAACATATAAAATATTAAATTCCAAAGATAACTTTTTTATTCGAAGTTTTATCAACTGTTACCACTAATAAGCTCTAAGATTTACCTGAAAGAAACGAAAAGTAACACCAAGGTTGCTTTTACTATACATTAAAAGAATATTTCAAATTACCTCAACTATAAATTAGAATTTATTTTTTATTTCAAATACTTTTCTTGCTTTCTTTTGCTTCCTTTTCGCCATTCCTTATCTAAGTCAAAATTATTATCTGCAGCCATTTCAAATAGCAAATATAACATATCATATAGTTGATGTTCAATCTTATCTCTTTCTGCTGCATTTACAGCCTTTTTTAACAATTCAAATTCCTCATTTAACCAAGTTATTTTCTGATGATTATCCCCATTTAATGAACCCATTTTAATTAAAAATTCTCTAACTTCATTTTTATATTCATTTAATGACATATAGTTCCTCTACAGATTACTATTTATATTACTCAATCTTCAAATATTATAAATAAACTAATCAAATTTATTCCAACTCTTATTATAACATATTTTGTAAATGCACTATTAACTATGCTATGGCGTTTTTACTTATAAAGATAACCTTAGGCAAGCTATTTCAAGCCTTAAAACTTATTTGTGGTAAGGTTCTCCTTATCTATTGGAAGTGAGGTTTTTCCTATACGTCTATCACATTTAAGTTTCTTTTATCCAATTTACTATTTTACATTCTTAATCCACTTTTCAGGATGATTTACTTCCCATTGCAAATCATCTAAAAACAGCTTTATATGGTAACCGTCTATTGCTGCATGATTAACTGTAATGGATAAAGGCATTGTAATTATGCCATTTATTTCAGTGAATTTACCGGATTCGAAAATGGGTGCGTAATAATTTCTTGCATTTTGTAGTTGCATGGATATACTGTTAAAAGAAAACCACGGAACACAAGATATAATATAGTTATTAGCAGGAGGTGCTCCTTTTGGCAGCATAGTACCGTGAACTTTTCCATATTGTTTTATATCTGAAGTATAATTTTTATAAAAAATATCAAAATCATTATTATATTCTGTCCAAATAAATGTTATTGTTTTATCATCTTCGTGAAACACAGGGTAAAAGGGAGTTCTATAATCAAAATAGCCTAAGGTATTATCATGAATTGCCATAAGGAATTCATGATGTTTTCCCATAACCTTAGTTATCAGGTATAAATATGTAGGAAAGAATTTTAATCCCTTTATTTTTAATGCATTTCTAAGAATTGTGATGTCTATTGTTACATTAATAGAATAAATAACGGTTGATACTGTTTCTGTAAAATATTTATATGTTTCTGCTCTTGACCATGTTTTCATGTCAATATTATTAAAATTTATATTCATATGTTCATGCTCCAATCTACATTTAATTTGTAAATATAAAGCAAAGACCACACAATTAGTTCAAACTAGCTCCGAACAAATCTATCGTTTATTTTCATGCAGTCTTTGCACGGAGCTTTCTTTCACAATACATTTCGATGATCTTTTCATACAGATTCACCTCCTTATAGATAAACAAGCTGGAAGCTTTAAATTACTAATACTAAATTTATCCCTATAAACTAGAATTTCAAGAAGAGTAGAGAGTAGAGAGCAGAGAGTAGAGTGAAGGATGATTTTTCTCTGCTGTCGCTGCAAAAAATCTTAAACTTAATGCTTGCGCATGGCATAAAAATAGTGTTCAGCGTAGCTGAACCAATTAAGTTCTAAGATTTACCTGAGAGAAACGAAAGGTAAATCCACATCCACTCTACTCTTTTTCAAAATATCCACAGTATGAGCACTTGCACCAAGAAGCTCTGGTCTTTCACACGTAGACAAATGATATTTAAGGAAAAGCTTAAAGGTTTCTTCGTCCATAGCATTCAAAGTAGGTCTCATGTAATCAGCTGGACCATCTGCTGCAATTATTTTTATTCTTTTTAAGTTTACTTCATCCTTCAACTTATTAATATCTTCAAGTCTTACATAGTCATATAAATCTTCTGGCTGTGATAGGGTATGAAAATCTTCGCTAAGTTTGCCAGTATTAACGCATTCACGGATATTGTTTTCCTTAGTTATTTTAGTTAAGTTTTCTATATAAGGATGAATGCTAGGATAAACAGTAGGCTTAATGAGAGCATTAAATTTAGAAACTGTTTGAAAGTTTTCATTAAGCTTTAATGCTCCAATTTGAATGATTTCAAAGGACAAGCTTGAAGCATTGTTGCATTCAGCTTCAGTAGAATCTAAGCATTTTTTATTAAATTCCAAATCATATATTATATAATTCATGGCTAATCAAATCTTAAAATAATTATGAGCATATTACGACTTCTAGTTGAACTTATTATAACTCAATGCTATGCTTCTGTCAGTATTTTGAATTACCAGTTATTCTATACTTCAAATTGTGATAATTTGCTTGTGAAAGGTGAATTCCTATAATAAAATGTAATTAACGATAAACCACCATGAAACTTGAAATTTATTTGTACGAAAATGCCATCTTCTGGACATTATGGTACAAATAAATTTCAATAGTTGAAGCGGTTTATCTATGCCATTTACCTTTAGGAGGGGCCAATTTGGAGATAAAAGAAAAAGTAAAAAAACTGCCTTTTTCACCTGGGGTATATCTTATGAAAGATTCATTAGATACTATTATTTATGTAGGAAAATCTAAAAATTTAAGAAGCAGAGTTGGATCTTATTTTGTGAATTCAAAAGCACATTCTTCGAAGGTAATAAAATTAGTGAAAAATCTTAAGGATTTTGATTACATTTTAACAGATACAGAATTTGAAGCATTGCTTCTTGAATGCAAATTAATCAAAGAAATTAAGCCAATATATAATAGGCAAATGAAAAGTCCAAAAGGCTATTGCTATATAAAAATAAATATGGATGAGAAATATCCAAGCATTGAAGTCTGTAATGAGCCGGATGCTTCTAATGAAAAACTTTACTTTGGACCTTATACTAATAAAAATACTGTAGAAAAAGCACTATATGGCATAAAAGAACACAGTAAAATTTTGTGTACTAATAGTTCAAGAAAGGCTTTAGGATGTTTAAAATATTCTATGAATTTGTGTATTGGAATGTGTACAGGTAAGCTTTCTCACGAGTGTTATATCGCTTTAGTTGAGAAAATTACAAAATTACTTAATGGAACTGATTTGACTATTCTTGAAGAAATGGAACAGAAAATGAATATTGCTGCTGAAAGCTTTGATTTTGAAGGTGCGGCTAAATACAGGGATTATATAAAGTCAGTAAAGCATTTGATAAACACAACAAAAATTATTAGCTTTATAGAAGCCAATAAAAATATTGCTCTGGTAGAGTTTTTAAATAATAAAGAAATTAAGTTCTTTTTAACAAAATATAATAAATTGATTTTTAGTGAGAAATATAAGCTTAATAGTTTAAAGACTGATGAAATAAAAAATAACATAAAAACTAATTTTTTTGGTGCCTTAAAAAATTCAATTAGTATCGGCAGGGATGAAATTGATGAAGCTCACATAATATACAATTACCTAAAGAGCAAGAAAGATGCGTGTGAGTATATGGTTATTAAAGAGGAATGGATTGATCAAATGGACAGCTCAAGCCTTGATAGAGCTGTCGATGAGTTTGTTGCAAAAAAAGTTTATGAAAAGCACGTTCTTTAAAAACTGTAAGGCTTTAGCTTACTATTTACGCAGCAGTTTATTTCTTTTCCAGGCTCCACTTAAAAAGCGTATAAAAAGAAGAGTAAAGCGGAATATGTTATCTGCTATCATGCAAAGCCATACTGCTTTTAGACCAAGTTTAAATTTGTATACGCATAAGAAGGTCGATAAAATTCTTACGCCCCACATGGATAATATGGATACAAATACTGGAGTTTTAGTGTCACCCACTCCATTAAATATTCCTTCCAGTATTATTAACGCACCAAACATAGGCTCAGATATGGCTACAATGCGGAGCACAGAAGAACCAGACTTAATTACTACAGGGTCTTTTATGAATATAGACATCATAAAATCTGGAAATAAAAATAATATAGTTCCTGTTATAGTCATTACAGCGACAGCAATTGCTATCATTGTTACAGATACTTGCTGAAGCTTCTTTTCATTTTTTTCACCCAAAGCATTTCCGGCAAGAGTTGAAGCAGCAGCCTGCATACCATAACCAGGAATATAAAAGGCTTCTTCAGCAGTTAAAGCAATGGAATGAGCGGCAAAAGCTAGTGTTCCAAGTCTTGTTACCAAGGAAGAAAAAACAACCTGACCCAAACAAGTTGTCACACGCTCAATAGTTACTGGAAAACCAACGTTAACACATCTTTTCATTATAGGAAGATTTAATTTTATTTTTTTGCCTTTAGGTGATACTATTTTGTTTTTATATAGTGCCAAAAACATTAAAATACCGCTTATAGTGTAGGAAATGGCTGCTGCAATAGCAGAACCAACTACACCTAAGCCTGCTCCATAGACAGGTATTTTTAATTTTCCAAGGAATATAGTTTGATTTCCATAAATTAGAATAAAGTTTAAAATAATATTAGTTATATTCATAATAAGGTTAACCTTCATAGGTGTTTTTGTATCACCTGTAGAACGAAGCACTGCACCAAAGATTATTGTTGCAACACGAAACAGCATGGGAAGGCATATGATGCCAAAGTAAAGTGAAGCATTTCTTTGAATTTCTGGGGCAGCACCCAACCATTTAGGTAAAAAAGGACTGATTGACAAGGTTGCTATTCCCATGATTATTCCTAATATTATAGTTATTATGATTGATTGTATAGCCGCAATTTTAGCTTTTTCAACTTTTTTTGCACCTATGCACAGGGATATATATGATAATACACCTATTCCCATAGCAAAAGCAGGGCTGTTTATGAGCCAGTTTACTGTGGTTGTAAGCCCAACTGCAGCTGAAGCCTTTGCACCCAATCTTCCTACCATAGCAGAGCTGACATACTGCACTGTTGTTTGAAGAGCCTGCTCAACTACAGATGGCCAAGCTAAAGAGCAGATAATTACAATCATTTCTTTTCTTTGATTTAAATCTTTTTTAATATTTAGCATAATATTCTCCACATTTATTATATTGTTCATAGATTTCTCATTTGATATAATAAGGGGTATTGTAACTATATGGTCAAGAGGATGAGTAAAAAATGAAAAATAAAATATATTTATCTACTGGTGAATTAGCGAGAATGCTTGGTGTTACGAAGCAAACAGTAATTTATTATGATAAAATAGGCTTGATTTCTCCTGCAAAGCGCGGCGAAAAGCATTACAGATACTATACCTTAGAGCAAGCAGATGAATTGGATTCCATCTTAACCTTTAGAAATTTAGGTGTTCCAATAAATGTGCTTAGAGAGTATTTAACTGTTCGAAATGCAGAAGGATGCATTGAGATGCTTAGAAAGCAAAGGGAGAAAGTTGACTTAGAGATTCAAAAGCTGGATAAAATAAGAAAAAAGATAGATGGGCGATCTAGGCTACTAAAAGAGGTGCTAGAGGTTAAAGATTTTGAAGGTATTAAGTTTTCTACTGAAGCCGAAGAGCTGTATATGATAGAGCCTTGTATAGATAAAGATGAAAAATCATGTATGCAGAGCTTTATTTCCATTTGCAACCGCTCTAAAGAGCTTCAAATTGATTTTGAAAATCCTATTTGCAGTATAATTTCAAAGGAAGCTTTGATTCAAGGTTGTTATAAAAATGTAGCTTATTTTGGAATAAAAATGCCAAGGGATTTCAGTGGACAAGTAATTAGTAGACTTGTAAAACCTTATGGAACCTATGCATCAACCTATCATAAGGGTTCCTACGAGACGATGTACCGTTCTTATGAAAGACTTATAAAAGGTATTGAGAAAGAGGGGTATAGTGTGTGCGGTAATGCATATGAGATGGATCTATTTAGCACGCTTACTAATGCCAGCAGCGATGAATATTTGAAGCTGATTTCTATACAAGTTTGTAAGTAGAATTATTAAGTTCACGCTTAGAAAATTAATATAAAAATTGTCTGGGATAGCTCGAATATTATGTTTTAAGATATCTAAAAGGAGCTATAGAACCCTGATTACGAAGAGATTTTAAAATTCATTTTTCTTCGTGATCGGGTTTTTTATTTTAATATAGGAGTAAAGAATGTTATTTGCAACTATCACCTAAGTAAGAGTAATATTTAACGGACCAAGCTTCAATTTCTTTAATAGCCTTAGTGAGATCCTTACCTTTATCTGTAAGAAAGTATTCAACTTTAGGTGGAACTTCGGGATAGATTACTTTATCTATTAATCCGTCACTTTCTAATTCTTTAAGTTTTTCATTTAATACTTTTTGGCTTATCCCTTCAGTCATTCTTTGAAGCTCTAAAAATCGTTTTGGTCCGCTGTATAAATGGCATAATAAAACTCCCTTCCATTTACCTCTTATAAAATCCATTGCAAAGTCTAATAAACATACATAACTTTTACCATTATAATTTACCATTTTGTTACCTACCTTCAATATTCTATGATTAGTATAAACTAACTTATTTAATAATAGCAAATTAAATATTTAAAATAAATAAAGTGAGTACAGCGTGGCTAATACAATAATTCCTACTTATAGGTAAGTCATCTAACAAAAAAGTGCGTACTTGTTACTAAAATTATTGAGACCTATAATAGCCTTATGATTTAAAGATTATATGGAGGTATATGTATGAAAGTAGTTGCTTTTAATGGAAGTCCTAAAAAGAATGGAAACACATATCATGCAATAAAAGCTGTAGCACAGGAATTAGAGAAGGAGAATATAGAAGTAGAAATTATTCATGTTGGTAATAAGGTAATACGTGGATGCTTAGACTGTGGTGGTTGCAGCAGAAATATGAATGAGAAATGTGCTATTCAAAATGATGAGGTTAATGATTGGATTCAAAAGATGAAAGAAGCCGATGGTATTATTTTAGGTTCTCCTGTACATTTTTCAGCTATAGCAGGAACAATGAAGTCATTTTTGGATCGTGCATTTTTAGTCACATCAGTAAATAATGGCATGCTTAGGCATAAAGTAGGAGCAAGCGTTATTGCTGTAAGAAGATCCGGCGGTGTTCCGGTATTTAATCAATTAAACAACTATATAAGTTATTCAGAGATGATAATGCCAACGTCAAATTATTGGAATGTGGTTCACGGCACAAAACCAGGAGAAGCAGTGCAAGATGAAGAAGGAATGCAAATTATGAGGGTTTTAGGTAAGAATATGGCGTGGTTATTAAAGCTTTCTGAAGCAGGAAAGGGTAAAGTGGAAGAAAACAAAATAGAAGATAAAATATTTACAAACTTTATAAGATAAGCTTTGCGTATATAAATCAGAATTAGTATTGAATGATTAAATAATACCTAAGAGATATGAATAATAATGAAAAGTGAAGAGTAAACAGAAAAAATTATCCTAAACTCTTCACTTTTTAATTTTTTTATCATAGACAAGTATTCTGAGGCAATATTATTTTTATATTTTTTTAAAAGAACTAGCCTTTCTTTAAAATTATTTTAATTACATATCTTAACAATTTCTTGATTGTAAATTATCATAGAAAAACTTAATTGAATTGATGTAACTTAACCTTTTGACTATAGAAATGCTTGACGAAAGTTCCATTATACTTAAAGTGTTTAAAAATTTAATATTAAGAGGAAAAACGAGATAACATGATGTAAACAATGGTTTTTACTAAAAAATAGTCTACATATGAATTGATATAAAACTATATAGTTTATATAATTATGGTATAAAATCAAAATAAATACAAAATTGTAGAAACATATATAGTAATAAGAATAAAGTTGACATAAGCTGACTATTACTTCTGGGATTGAAGCAGTTAATAATGTTCTAGGATATATGTAGATAATGATAAATCATTTAACTTGAAATTTATTTATACTAAAGTGTCGCATTTAAGACCTATGGTGCATATAAATTTTGTTAGTTAAGATCGGTTTATCTATAAGCAAAATTAAAATTTAAGGAGGGATGTTAACGTTAAAATAATTAATTTTAGTGGGGAGGAATTTTAAAAATGTTTAAAAAAACAAGCACATTTTTGTTAGTCACTGCATTATTAGTTGGACTTTCGTTAAACACGTCTACGGTAAATGCAAGTAGAAATAAAAAGTTAATAAGTAATATGGTTACAAAAAAGATTTCAGCAGATGGGCTTACTTCAGCACTTGCAAAGGTTCCAGGATACTCTAATCCACTTATTTCACATAAATTTGGAGCAGATCCATTTGCTATGGTTTACAACGGCAGAGTGTATGTCTACATGTCCAGCGATTCTTTTGAGTATAAGAATGGAAGCATTGCTGACAACGATTACCAAAATATTAAGACGGTATCTGTTATATCCTCTAGTGATATGGTTAATTGGACAGATCATGGTGAAATTCCAGTAGCAGGGGCTAATGGGGTAGCAAAATGGGCAGCTAATTCTTGGGCACCAGCAGCTACACATAAGGTTATAAATGGAAAAGAAAAGTTCTTTCTTTATTTTGCAAATAATGCAGGAAGTATTGGGGTATTAACAGCAGATAGCCCAATTGGTCCGTGGACAGACCCTATTGGACAACCACTTATTACTAAAGGTACTCCAGGCTGCAATGTTGAATGGCTTTTTGATCCAGCGGTATTTATAGATGATGATGGATCAGCGTATTTATATTTTGGTGGTGGAATACCAGGAGGTCAAAATCCTTCTCAAGCTCAGATTGCAAATCCAAAAACGGCTAGAGTTATAAAATTAAGCAGTGATATGACTCATACTGTTGGAAGTGCAGTTACAATTGATGCGCCATTTATGTTTGAAGATTCAGGGATACACAAATATAATGGTAAATACTATTATTCATATTGTTCTAATTTCTCTGGAAATCATCCATATGGAGCGCCACCTAAAGGTGATATTGCTTACATGACAAGTAACAGTCCTATGGGACCATTTACTTATCAGGGCACTTTCTTAAAGAATCCAGGAAATTATTTTGGAGTTGGTGGTAATAATCATCACGCTATTTTTCAATTTAATAATCAATGGTATGTAGTATATCATGCTCAAACTTTAGGAAAAGCAATGGGAATTACAAAGGGATATCGTTCTCCTATGATTAATAAGGTTTCTTTTTCTCAAAGTGGGGCTATAAATAATGTTATAGAAGATATGCAGGGAGTACCTCAAATTGCTAATCTTAACCCATATATAAGAAATGAAGCTGAAACTATTGGTTGGAATGCAGGTATTTCAACTGAAAAATGTCAAGCACCAGGGGCAATGGTAAGCAGCGTTAATCTTGATGTTACAAGCATAAGCAATGGGGATTGGCTTGCAGTATCAAAGGCTGACTTTGGAAGTGGAGCTAAATCATTTAAGGCCAATATAGCATCAACTGTAGGGGGTAAAATAGAAATACATTTAGATAGTGCAGATGGACCAGCTATTGGAACTCTTAATGTAAGTTCTACAGGTGGAGCACAGCAGTGGAGATTGATGCAGTGCAACGTACAAAGTATTAGAGGTGTTCACAATGTTTTCTTTAAGTTTACAGGAAACAGTAGTCAAAACTTATTCAATATGGATTATTGGCAATTTGTTAAATAGTAATTGCAGAGAGATATTTTTAACTAGATAAATTTTTAAGTAAATCGACCAATTATCTGTAAAGTTTGCAAAATAATTAATTGCTTATATTAAATAAAATGGGGGAATTAAAATGAATAGAACAGTTAAAAAAATGTTAGCAGTGTTAATGACACTTTCTATGACTTCCTTGCCGCTCTTTGGACAATCTACGTCAATTAAAGCGTCAACAAATGATGCTTCAATAAATTTATCAGCTAAGCATCAAGTTATTAGAGGTTTTGGAGCTTCTAGTGCATGGTGTGGAGTTCTCAGTGATAATTGCACAAACACTCTTTATGAAAACATAGGACTCAATATCTTGAGGTTACGTATTGCTCCAAATGAAGGCTGGAATAAAGGTGATTATAGAGTATGGTCAGATGAACTTGCTAATGCAAAAAAGGCACAGGCAAGAGGAGCTATTGTTTTTGCAACACCATGGTCAGCACCAGCTTCAATGAAAACTAATAATTCAGTATCTGGTAGTAATAAATCAGCAATAAAGCCTTCTAGTTATGGTGATTATGCGAATTATTTAAAGACTTTTGCAAAGTATATGTCTGATAATGGAGCACCTTTATATGCAATTTCTCTTCAAAATGAACCGGATTGGGCACCTAATTATGAAGGGGCTACTTGGACAGGCCAACAATTTCATGACTTCCTTGCAAAATACGGTGCTTCAATATCCAAAGCAACTAAAATAATGATGCCAGAAAGTTTAGGTTTTGATCATGCCATGTCAGATCCAACACTTAAAGATCCTACTACTGCCTCATATGTATCAATTGTTGGAGGACATCTTTATGGACATCCAGCAGTTGATTATCCTTTAGCACGTAATGAGGGAAAAGACATATGGGAAACAGAAAAATATTTTGAAGGTAATGATGCACACACATGCGTTACCATGGCTAAAGAAATTAATGATTGTATGACAACTGGAAATATGAATGCTTATTGCTATTGGTGGATATCTGCAGATCAAAATGGTCTTTATAATAATGCAACTGCTTCAGCTTATAAAAAAGCTTATGTACTTGGTCAATTTTCAAAGTTTATTGGTCGTGGCTATTACAGAGTTGATGCTACAGTTAATCCACAAGGAAATGTTTATATGTCAGCTTATACAGGAAATAACAAGGTAGTGATTGTTGCAATAAATCAAGGAACTTATAATGTAAACCAAAAGTTCAATATATCAAATAGAAATGTTTCTAGAATATCATCATGGATAACTTCAGGATCAGCTAATATGGCTAAAGGCAATGATATAAATGTATCTAATGGAAGTTTCTCAGCTTCACTCCCAGCACAAAGTATAACTACATTTGTAGGAAATTTGAATTAGAAATAATGTAGTGTCTATATCTATCTAAATCAGGTGTGCAGAAGAAGATAACGAGAGTTAAGCCTTCGTTATCTTCTTTAAATTTTTGGAGGAAAGTAGAAACTCATAGATAAACAAAATCTTTATATCAGTTCATTAAATGGTGTGTGAAGCATAAAATTCTTAATACTTAAATTTATAGCCATAATGTTGCCTGTATTTTTTAGCTAATATTTTTGCTTACACTAATGAATTACTTTTACATTAAGGCTATTCAACTATAAGTATGATTAATTATTATAATTAAGAAATAATATCTTCAACATTATAAGTTTTGTTAAATTCTAGTTCAAAGTATTTTATATCACTATTTTTTAGCGCTTCCTTATATTTAGTTGGGTCTTCTGTATTTTCTGCAAACATACCATAATGACATGGGATGCCAACTTTAGGGTTGATTTCTTTTGAAAGCTTGGCCGCCTCAACATAATTCATATTTCCTAGCTTACCATTGATGCAAGTTACAATAATATCTATATTGAAATTTTTAACCTCAAATAATTTTTGGTTAAATAAACTATCGCCTACAAAATATATATTTATATCGTTATAATTAACTATAATGCCTATACTGTCTTTGTAGTGATCGGCATAAACCGCAGTAATAACAGCATCATTTATCTTAATGGATTTACCAGCATTTAATTCAATTATTTTTTCTTCTTTAATTCCTAGTAGTTTAAAGTGGTGAGCACAGCTTGTAGGACCTAAATAAAAAGTTTTGTTATAATCTGTATATTTTAATGTTTCTTCATCTAAATGATCTACATGATCATGTGTTGTTGCTATAATATCTACATTTAATTCATTTGGTAATATGGGTGGTGGAATTAATCTATTGAAACCATCAACATTCAAAACAGAATTTGAAAGATAGGGATCAATACACAAGGTTCTGTTTCCTAAAGTAAGTATAAAACCATTTTGACCTATCCATCTTAATTTAAACAAGATTATTACCTCCGTTCACATAATTAATATTGTAGAATTCTATATTATTTAAAATATTATAATTTATTATATCATTTAAAAATAGTATTAAAAGATAATGATAAAACATTACAAAAATTTTTGATAACTTCCATTTTGCTCTATTATATGATATTCTGATTTTAAATGATTGGACATATAGGGATACCGACTCAATTATTAAGTTATACATGCATCATAATGCTTAGAACATGGCATTTTGAAACATGTATAGCTTAAATTTCGGTACGGTACCCCTTTAATAAATACATAAAAGGAGATATTTAAAACAATGGACGAAAGAAAAGGTAATGCTGCAGCCCTATTACCATTAGGGATATTTATTGTGCTGTTTCTTGGTGTTTCACTTATAACAAAGGATTTTTATAAAATGCCTGTAGTTTCAGCATTAATAGTTGCATCAACTATAGCCATACTACAAAACAAAAAAGTACCTATAGAATCAAAAGTTGAAAGATTCTGCAAAGGTGCTGGAGATTCTAGTATCATACTTATGTGTTTGATTTTTATTTTAGCAGGTGCTTTTGCTGAAGTTAGTAAAGCTATGGGAGCTGTAGATTCTACAGTAAATTTAGGACTAGCTGTTTTTCCACATAGCTTTATGGTGGCGGGTATGTTCATAATTGGGTCCTTTTTATCTATGTCGCTTGGAACTTCTGTCGGAACAATAGTAACTTTAGCACCTATTGCGGTTAGAATTTCGCAAAAGACAGGTTTGCCTATGGAATTTTTGATTGCGGCTGTGGTTAGTGGAGCTATGTTTGGCGATGGATTATCCATGATATCGAATTCTACTGTTGCGGCTACTAAAACTCAAAATTGTGAAATGGTAGACAAGTTTAAGGCTAATTTTAAGATAGTACTTCCAGCAGCAATTTTAACATTAATTATATATGCGTTTTTAACTTTTGGCATGCATATAAATAATTCAGGAGCATATAACTATGATTTAATTAAGATATTACCTTACATAGCAGTACTTATAGTTGCGCTAACAGGCTTTAATGTAGTGTTAGTCTTAGTTGGGGGCATAGTATTAGCAGCTGCAATAGGTATTATTTATGGTTCTTTTGATATATTTACTGTATTTCAACTTTGTGCAAAAGGTGTTGCGGGTATGGAGGACATATCTATAATATCCATACTAATTGGCGGTATAGGTGAACTAATAAAATTCAACGGTGGTATAGATTATTTATTGTATACAATACGCAAAAGAGTGCATTCCAGAAAAGGTGCTGAATTTGGCGTAGGAGTATTAGTTAGCTTAGTAGATTTGTGTACTGCTAATAATACTGTTTCTATAATTATAGTTGGTTCACTAGCTAAAGAACTATCGGAAAACTATGGTGTAGATAGAAGAAAAACTGCCAGTCTGTTAGATACCTTTGCTTGCTTTGTGCAAGGATGTATACCTTACGGAGCTCAGCTTTTGGTTGCTTCTAGCTTTGCAAAAATTTCGCCGTTTATGATAATGAAATACCTTTGCTATCCATATCTTTTAGGTGTTGCATCAGTATTTGCTATAGTACTTGGAGTGCCTAAGTTTAAAAATATAGTTAAGGATGACTTAAAAGTAAAAAGTAAGAAAACTTCTAGTGGAGATTAAAGTTCATAATTTGTAAATTGACATTATTATATTTAACGTATGTAAGCAAGTTATGAGTATTTTAAAATATATTAATATAAGTAAAGCGGCTGGACAGCATCTATTTCCAGCTGCTTTTTTATAAGTATTTGTAATAGTATGCAGTTATAGAATATATCCAATATTAGGACATTTTTAAGTTTATAATTGTAATAGCAGTTATTTACATAAAAAAATATATATGGTACAATTTATAAAAATAGCTATAAATTTAATAAATGAGGGGTTTTTTAATGGAAAAGAGCGTAGTATTATCGGATGGTGATAAATTAAAAAGAATTAGAAGAAAGTATGTTTTGAAACAGGAAGAGATTACAGGAAAGGAGATAACCAGAAATCTTATAAGTGAAATTGAAACTAATAAAGCAAGCATTACCAAAAAAACGGCAGAGATTATTATAAAAAACTTAAAAGAAATAGGTAAAAAAAGAAACTTTGAAGTTACTGAAACGGTTGACTATTTGATGGAAAATCAGCTTGTACAAGCTACAAAAGTTCTTGATAATTATATAAACGAATTAGAAGCTTTAAGTATATCTAAAGATAATAGCTTTATAAAGACGCTTAAGGATGCAGAAAGTTTTTTAATTGATTGGGATATTAAAGATAAAAAGCTAAGAATATATGAATTGGCTGGAGATTATTTTTGTAATAATAACGAGATGTATGAAAGCGCTATATACTATGAAAAAGCCTCAGCTTTAGTTAGTAGGATTTTTTTAGATAATAAGCTGTTACCAATTTTAAGAAAGTTATCTGTTGTATACATATATACTGCTAAATATAATTCAAGTTTAGATAGCTGCAACTTTGCATTAGACTACTTTAAGGATATGTCTAATAATGAAAAGGCTGTGTTTTTACATAACCGTGCTTTAAGTTATAGAGCTTTAAAAAATTATGATTTAGCATTGCAGGATATACGTACTTTGGAGAATATGGCTAATGAATTGGATAAACAGAAGTATTTTGAAGTTTTAAACTTAAAAGCAATATGTCTCAAAAGTAAAAATGATTTAGAAAATGCATTAACTGTGTATAATAGTATGATAAATTTTTTAGATGATAATGACTTTGAGAAGAAGATAATAGTATATATAAATATTGCAGAGGCTTATATGGAGCGAAATGATGATAAATTAAATGAAGAGTTTAATAATGTAAAAGAACTGTTGTTTAAAATAAATAATAATTATGAGTACATAACTGATATCTATTTTGAAGTGGCAAAAATATATAAATACTTGAAAAATACTTCAAAAGCTGAAGAATATTACATGAAAGCTCTAAAATCAGCTAAATTAAAGCATGAGTGCGTTTTGGAAAGTGATACATTATGTGCTTTAATAGATATATATTCAGAGTTGGATGATGCTGAAAGTATTGGTAAGTTGAAAATTGAGTTTTTTAATTTATCGAATAATCAATTAGCTATAAATAATATAATATTATGTAAACTTATTAACTTTTATAATAAAAAGTTTTCTACAGAAGAAATTAAAGAAATATCAAATTTCGTATTACAATTTAACATGTAGTGGAAAGGAAGTTGTATAAATGAAATTAAAAAAAATATGCATGTTATCAGCTATAGCTCTATTGTTACTCGCTTCTGTAATGATGGTTAATTCTGGTAGTATTAATCTTGGTGAAGTAATAAATCATCCTTGGAAAGCAGTTATATACTTATTCTAAAAAATTATGTTTTGATAAAAATAGTATTATAGGCGGTTAGTCTTAATACTGTTTTTTTAGTTGGTGATTGTTATCATAAAAAAGGTTTGATTAAAGCATTATAAATGTTATATAAGAAAACTGGAGGAAAGTATTGTATGTATGATGATTTTATAAATTGTTATGATAAAGATATGTTAATAAAAAATGATTTAGATGAAAAGTCTGCTAATGGGGCTTTTAGTATAATAAGCAAAGCAATCATTGAATTTATAGTAACGATGATTCCACTTTTGGGAATAGCAATTAATACATATAAAGATATTTCAGATGAAGAAAAAGATAAAAAGATGAATATATGTTTAGAGGATCTTAATAATAAAATTAAGAATGTAGAATTTAGCAAAATATCTTGGGACTATATTGATTCACCTGAATTTAATAATAAAATTTTGAATGTGCTAAGTAAAGAGTATAAAAATATAAATAAAGAGTGTATAGATGAATGTTTATTAAAAGCTAAGCTTTTTATAAAAGATGAATTATGCAAATTGCACAGAAGTTTTATTAGAAGTGAATTAGAGGGATCAAAGAAATGTCCATGTATAGTACAGATACCTATAGAAAATTTACTTTTTAGTAGAAGCCCAACTGTTCTAAAAATTGAAAAAGGAAAAGAGAATATAGTTCGTAAAGAACATATAGAACTTGAAAAAAATAATTATATAAACGATAAAAATGGTTTGATAAGCTTAAAAGATGAGTTTGAAAATGAATTTAAGTATGATGGGAAATTAGGGACAGGAAGTGTATATTCTTTACATGTCGATAAAAGTATTTATAATGAAATAGAAGAAATCAGAGCGATTGAAGAAGATGGTAAGTTTAAATTAATTACAAAGGTTAAACCTAACGACCAAATTTTATATTCAAATGATATTGATTTTAAAAATATAAAAAATATAAAAAGTTTGAAATTACTAACTAATGATAATAACATAAAAGTAATTTGTAGTGTAGATAAAGGTGTAACATGGAAAACTTATTATAATGGACAATGGAAAGAAACTAAAGATGAAATTGAAGTGTTTACACATGAAGGTATGACACCAAATATATTTAATTCAATTAAGGAATTATGGAATAAACTCATAAATGGAAGTACAATCAGATTTGCATATTTGATAGATAGCAAAACTAATATAAAAAAGAGTGTTTTGAAAAATATAGAAAATACATGTGATACAAAAGAAAATCTAAAAAAAGTTAATGATAATGAGTATGAAATTTCATTTTCCTCTGATGAGATTATGGAAGTTAGCATTTATTTTTCTGGTGATATAAAAATAATCGGTTAATTAATTTAAAAATTTCATAAATAGAAATGCTAAAATTAAAAGATAAGATAATAATATATAAGCAGCTACTTATTAATTTAAGCGGCTGTTTTTTTACTTATATTTGTTGTAAGTAGTTTTATGGCATTTTGGATATGGTGGTAAATCTTTATAGACAATTTTGATTCCATTCAAGAAGCCAAATGATTTGATGTTAATAAACTTATATTTAAAACTGGTTAATTTATGAAAGATGTGTTGATTTAGAAGTGAAAGTATGAAAAAAGACATGTATAATGCAGAACAACTAAAAAGTAGATATGAGTGTAAAATATGGTTTAAACAGGGAAGCTAAAAGGTATGTTCATATTTGTACAAAAATGCAATTTGCAAGTAGTCACTAGCTTAAAGGTAATCTTAGAAAAATAGATAAATTATTAAATATGTGGAGGATATTGTGATTATGTGTTGAAATAATACATAAAAGTAGTTGATGACGGATGCCCAAGGTGCAAAATGTAGAAAAAAGAATTTATGATATTGAAGGATTTGAAGTAAATATTTTAAGTTTTAATGGAAAAAATATTAGAAGTGATGCATCGTTGCCTAAGCAATATGAAGCAGTAAGAATGACAAAAAACTCTTTTTCAGTTACTGAATGGAGAACAAAGTTTATTCTTTTCTTTTTCAGAAGAAAGAAAAGTAAATGCAAGTGGAAAAAATGTGTTACTATCTGATTAACCTAAAGTTAACATGCGAATGACTTTAACATATACCCTTTCTTTTGAAATAAGTGAGACTATAACATTCATTATTATTGTTGATGAAAGCAAAAGTGAAAAATTTTTCCAATTAAATGTACACGAATTAAGTAACATATATATTACATCTTTAGAAGATGGACAATTTTACTGTTTTCTAAGGAACGGAAAAAATTTTTGCCTGCAAAATAAGCATGAAAATATATTGAAATATATTCAAACAAGAAAAGCTTTTTTTCTCAAAATTGTATTTATTAATTATATATCTAATTTTATTATTTTTTTAAAATCTATTTACAGTAAAATTTAATTGTTTCTCTTTGTTATGATTTGATATAATGGTATTCATAATAAACATTCCTTTTCTTTGGTGTTTTGTTTGTTGTGATTCTATTATACTCAAAGGAATGTTCCTTTGTCTTATGCATTAAAAATTAAGGCTTTAGCCTGATTTTTTTAATGTGAAAGTTGAGTAGTAATTGATAATTACATTTGTAGATGTAAAGGAAGAGATAAATTGAGTAAAATAAATGCAATTCAACAAGCTATTATGGGCTTAGATGGTGGAGAATATCAAAAACTAATGGATGCATATCTCTATAAAAAATTCAACTATAATAATATAGAACCATTAGGGTCTCATACTGGATCAAATAAGGTTACTAAGGGAATCCCAGATTCATATGTAAAATTAAATAATGGAAAATATGTTTTAATTATGTATGGTTCAGTTAACAGCACATCATATGATAAGATAGAAAAAGATATAAAATCATGCTTAAATAAGGAAAAACTTGATATCGATATAGAAGAAATTGAAGAAATTATATGTTGTTATACATCGACTAATATTCATATAGAACAAAGGCAAAAGTTAGAAGGCATGATTGATGGCATAAAAATAACTTTAATAGGGATAGGGACTGTAGCACATGACCTATTGATTAAGTATCCTGTAATAGCAGTTGACTTTCTAAGTATACCAATGGATACAGAGCAAATATTTGAAATTGATGATTTTATAGATAAATATGATAAAAACGGTATGAATGCTCCTATTAATATGGAACTGTTACATAGGGAGAATGAAATAGAATCTTTAATGGGTAAGCTTGAAAGTAGTAAGGTTGTTTTGATATTTGGAAAATCAGGAGTAGGTAAAACTAGGCTGGCATTAGAGATTGCTAGAATATATAAAGGTAAGCATAAGTCGCATGTGCTTTGTGTGAAAAATAATGGCCAAATGATATACAACGATTTAAAATACTATATATCAGATTCAGGAGATTATTTATTGTTTATAGATGATGCTAACCAGACTACGCAATTAAATCATGTACTAGACTATGTTATTGAACCACCTGAAAGAGTAAATGTTAGAATTATAATGACAATAAGAGATTATGCAAGAGATAGAGTGAAAAAAATAATATATGACAAAATAATTCCTCAGGAAGAGGAAATCGGTGTTTTAAGTGATGAGATTATAAAAGAAATTTTAGATAATAATCTAGGCATAAAAAATAATAAATGGTTAAATCAAATTGCAAAGATATCAAAAGGAAATGCAAGGTTAGCAGTTTTAGCGGGAAAGATTGCCTTGAAACGTGGATTTCTATCAATATATAATTCTGTTGATATATTTAAATATTATTATGGAGATGTTATTGAAAAAGAATTTCCTAATAAAAAGAAAATTATATCTGCATTTGTTATTACGCTGTTGGGGCCGTTTGAATATAAAAATAATGAAATAGCAATAAAAATATTAAGCGATAATGATATAAATGAAGATGAATTTTATCAGTTATGCTGTGAACTTAATGATAGCGAAATTATTGATTTATATATGGATAGAGTAGTAAAAATTAGTGATCAAAGTATGGGAGATTATTTGCTATACTATGTTTTGATAGAGAAAAAATATGTTGCGCTAATGGATATTCTTAAAGATATGTTTAAGCAATGTAAAAATAAAATAATCTATGCGTTAAATACTATTGTAACCTTATTTAATACCAAAGAGTGTTTGACATATATAAAAGAACAGGTAAATAAGGCATGGGATACTGTAGAAGATGATAATGAAGAATTTGAATATATAAAATCATTTCATGTATTAAATGAAGAAAAATCATTAGCATATATAAAGAAAAAAATAGATAAAATGGATGAAGAGAATAAAGTGTTAGATAAATTTAATTTCAAGGACAAAAAGAATAATAACTCCATTAAATCAGAGATAGTAGAGGTGCTAGGTGGATTTAAATATTCAGATGATTATGAATCGGTTCTTGAGTTAAGTATATATTATTTCAAAAAGAGACCATCTGAGGTGATGGATTTTTACTTTTTATTTTCTGATAGACTAGGATATGACCAAAATTCCTATGATTATGGATATAAAAGTGAGACATTAAATATTGAATATTTATGGAAAGAGTCTAATGATGGTTTAGATATAAATATAACTATATTGCTTTTAAATATAATCGAAAATTATATTATATTTGAAGTACATACAACTGAAAATAATGGTACGAGGTCAGTTAATTTCATTACATTTAGCTTGTGTATGTGTGATGGATTAGAAAGATTAAGAAAAACAATATGGAGCATTTTGGGTGGGTTATATGGTAATGAAAGATATAAGGATATTATAAATGAAATATTACTGAATTATAGACCATATTCAAACAATAAAGAACAGTTAAAATTGATATATGAGATGGATTTTAAATTTATAAAGGATTATATATTTAAACAGATAGTATCACCAGATTTTATACAATGTAACATTTTAAATCATTTTACAAGGATAAGTGAAAGATTAGAAGTTACTGTGGATGATGTGCTAAAAAAGTATGAGGAAAATGAAGAATTTTTAATATATAATACTTTAACTAAAGAACATGAAATCGGTGCTGACTGGGAGAAAGAAGAAGAAAAAAGAAAAGAAAATATATTGAATATGGTAAGGGATTATAACAAAGAGGATTTTGTTAAGTTATTTAAGTTATGTAATGATATTTTAGATAAATTTAAAAATAATAAACAATGGGAGTTACAAGAAGGTATAACATTCTTATTTGATGGAATTAAGGGAAATACGGATCAGTATATTATAGCAATAAAGTCATACTTGAAATGTGATACTCCATATTCAATTTGGATAGGAGATAAAATTTCTATTCTTATTAATCTTGTAGGTGTTAAAGAAACAGAGAGAATTCTTTTGCAATATGAATATGAGCAAAAGAATAGGTGGATATATGAATTCTTATTTTGCATTCCAAAGGAAGAACTAAATATAAGGTATGCAGGAATGTTACGAGAAATTTTTGAGGAAGAAATCAAAAAAGAACAACCATTAATACCTAATTTCCAAATTATAGTGAAGTATAAAGATATTGATGAAAGTATAGTAAAAGATTTGTCTTTAAAGTTATTAACAATAAATTCTAATCAAAGAGCACATGCTATACAGTCTTTTTTGGGTCGTGTTTCAGATAACAATTATGTAGGTAAACTTTTTGCTATATTTAATAAGGATATTGATATATTAGAAAAGTTGTATTTAAATGCAAGTGAGAGCCAAGATAATATTGATTATGAAGGTAATTTATTTATTAGTTTAGTAAAAAATAATATAGAGTTTCTAAAAGAATTTATGAAAAAAATAATAGAAATGGACAATACGTATAATTACACAAGAATTTATGAAAAATTGTGGCAACAAGAAAATTATAATGAGTTAGTTAAAATATCTTTTAACACAATAATAAATTTTAAAGACACTTTAGGTTTTTGGTCTTACGAAACAAGGTTAGAAAAAATATTTATAAGCAATACCAATACTACAAAAATAATTAGTGATAGAAAAGTACAATGGATAAAGAATTATATTAATACTTTTTCGAATAATATAGAATGTTTGAATTTTATTTTTCAAATAATAGTATCCGTATTTAGCTACAATAAAAAAGAATTTATATTATACTTTCTTAGTAAAAATAAAGACATAGAAATATTTAAAAGAATATCATTATTTTCTAGGACAAAATCATGGTCAGGAAGTGAAGTGCCACTTATAGAAAAAGAAATTAAATTTCTTAGTGAATTAATTGAGAGTATAAATGGAATAGATTATATTGAGCATAAAGCTTATTTAAAGGAACTTATCTCAAGCAAAGAAAAATATAAACAACATGTATTGATTCAAGAGTATTTAGATGATAGGTATTTGTCATAATTTATTATATGTTTAAAACATGACTTTATGTATATACAAATATAATCTTGAGATAAACCAACAATAATAAATGTATTATAGCTTATGTTATAATACAAGTATAAAGAACATATAGAATTTGAAAAAAATAATTTTATAAACGAAAAAATGGTTTGATAAGCTTAAAAGATGAGTTTGAAAATGAATTTAAGTATGAGGGGAAATTAGAGACAGGAAGTGTAAATTCTTTACATATCGATAAAAGTATTTATAATGAAATAGAAGAAATCAGAGCGGTTGAAGAAGATGGTAAGTTTAAATTAATTACAAAGGTTAAACCTAATGATCAAATTTTATATTCAAATGATATTGATTTTAAAAATATAAAAAATATAAAAAGTTTGAAATTACTAACTAATGATAATAACATAAAAGTAATTTGTAGTGTAGATAAAGGTGTAACATGGAAAACTTATTATAATGGACAATGGAAAGAAACTAAAGATGAAATTGAAGTGTTTACAAATGAAGGTATGACACCAAATATATTTAATTCAATTAAAGAATTATGGAATAAACTCATAAATGAAAGTACAATCAGATTTGCATATTTGATAGATAGCAAAACTAATATAAAAAAGAGTGTTTTGAAAAATATAGAAAATATATGTAATACAAAAGAAAATCTAAAAAAAGTTAATGGTAATGAGTATGGTGTCTCATTTCTGTCTGATGAGATTATAGAAGTTAGCATTTATTTTTTTGGGGATATAAAAATAATCGGCTAAACAATTTCAAAATATCATAAATAGAAATACTAAAATTAAAAGATGAGATAATAATATATAAGCAGCTACTTATTGATTTAAGTAGCTGTTTTTTTGTCATTTATGAAAACCACCTGCTGTGCAGGTGTGTTCAGAATAGCTTAAGCGATGAACAAAAAAACCTCACTTTG
>NZ_JBJIAA010000022.1:0-82316 GCF_045310695.1 Clostridium neuense | reverse complement strand
ATATTTAAAAATAAAAAAAATTTGGATTTTTATAAAATCCAAATTTTTTTCTTAAGTTGATGACATTGTTTGGGCTTGAGCCCATTATCCTTCTATAACCACAAAAAACCACTCTCTTATAGTGTTCAGTACAGCTGACGCTATTAAGTTTTAAGATTTACCTGAGCAAAGCAAAAGGTAAATCCACCCTCATTGTCCTTTGAGTTAACTTCTAGTTTAATAGAATAGGATAAACTTAGAACTTAAAATTTTAACTTATTTATAGCTTGATACTAGGAATTTTGATGTTGCCCATTATCTTTCTTAAATATGACGAATTTACTTGCGAAATAGTTAAAGACAATTACAATTATATTTGCTAGTACTTTTGCAAGTAAGCTATGCATTTTAATGACTTGCACACATAAAAACATGGTTCCTAAATCAATAAAAAGTGATAATATTCTAAATGTAAAAAAGGATACAGTTTCTTTTAATACAGTATTTAAATCTTTATTATAGCTTTTAAAAACAAATAATTTATTTGTTATAAATGCAAAAATTACAGCAAAAACCCATGCAAATACAGAGGAAATCATGTAATTAAATTTAAGGATATAGGTGAAAAACCAGTAAGAAACTAAATTGATTAAAGTAGTAAAGCCCCCAAAAATAAGGTAGGATATTTTTTCTATATTACTTTCAGTTAAATATTTATCTTTAATTTCGTATAATGTTTTCATATAATACCACCTTAATATTATTCTAAATAATAATATAGCTTTTAAATAAAATGCTGTCAAGAAAGCAAAATAACATCATTTTGGAATATTAAATAAAATTAATAAATCTAAGCATTAAATTGTTAAAAGTTTAAGAGCTTTTAACAATTTGACACTAAGATTTATAAAAGTTTAATTGGTTACAAAGATTCACACTCAAAATTCTGTAGATACGGAGGAATTTTTTCATTGCACTATCGTTGGGGAGAAGTAACAATACTGAAGGAACGATTTAAAAAAATCTAATAAATCTTGATAAAAAAAATCATAAAATACTTAGATATTTCAATTGTTTGAGTATTTTCTAAGCGAGTTATTGAAATATCTTAGGATTTTATGATTTTTTTATCTTAGATTTATAGAGTTTTTTTAATGTGACGAAGCATTGTTACTTCTTTTTATTTTTCATCGTACCCGTGAGGATGGCTGCTGTGCCATTTCCAGGCTGTAGCTATTATAGTTTCAAGAGAATTAAATTTAGGCTCCCAACCTAATTCTTTAATGGCTTTTTCAGAAGAAGCAATTAGAGTAGCAGGATCACCAGCACGTCTTGCAGCAACTTCTGCTTTTATATCTATACCTGTAACCTTTCTTGCTACATCTATAACCTCTTTAACTGAGAAACCTTTGCCGTTTCCTAAATTGTAAATTTTACTGTCGCCGCCATTTTGAAGTCTTTTTAAAGCGAGCAGATGAGCAGAGGCAAGGTCAGAAACATGTACATAATCCCTTACGCAGGAGCCATCAGCAGTATTGTAATCATCACCAAAGATCATTATTTTTTCCCTTACCCCAGAAGCAGCTTGCAATATTATTGGAATAAGGTGAGTTTCAGGGCTATGATCTTCTCCTATCTTACCGTTTGTGTGAGCACCACAAGCATTAAAATATCTTAAAGCGGTATATTTTATTCCATACGCTCTGTCGCACCATTTCAATATTTTTTCAACGGCAAGCTTTGATTCACCATATGGATTTGTAGGAAAAGTTTTGTCTTCTTCCTGTATAGGTGTGTTTTCAGGTTCTCCATAAGTAGCAGCAGTAGATGAAAATACAATGTATTTTACTCCATGCTTATTCATTGCCTCTAAAAGCTTTATAACTGAATAAATATTGTTTTCAAAATACTTTAATGGTTTTTCTACGCTTTCACCAACAAGAGAATTTGCAGCAAAATCTATAACAGCATCTATTTTATTTTCAGAAAAAACCTTGTCTAATATTTCTGAATCTCTTAAATCACCAACATAAAGCTTGCCTCCAAGTAAAGAGGACTTATGTCCAGTCTGAAGATTGTCAAGAACAACAACTTCATGATTATTTTCTAATAAATGAGCTACCATGTGGCTTCCTATGTAACCAGCGCCACCGCAAACTAATACTTTCATCATTAAAACCTCCTAAATTAAATATAATATTAAGTGAGTTCAATTCATTATAGCATAATAAACAAGTCTAAATTTGAATATGAGTAGTTATTTCATTAAAGTTTTTGTTAACAACATAGGATTATAGAAAAGGTTTTCTATAACCAGTTATATTTTATCACATATTTTAACTTAATTAAAGTGAAAAATGGTAGGTTTTTAGCTAAATGTATTTACAATTATAAAATTACCTAGTAAAATTTAAGAAAAGATTTTCTAGTGAGGAGGTCTAGTTATGCCGGTAAATATTAAGGATGTTGCAAAAGAAGCAAAGGTTTCAATGAGTACTGTATCTAGAGTTATAAATAATAACTATCCTGTAAAAGAAGAAACCAGAAAAAGAGTTGAAGCAGCAATAGAAAAACTAAAATTTAGCCCTAATGTACTTGCTAGAGCTCTAATAAATCAAAACACTAAAACTATAGGTGTTTTGGTTCCAAGAATAGATAATTTGTTTTTTCCAACTGTTATAAAAGCTGTGGAAACATCACTTAAGGATAGTGGATATTCAATTTATCTTTGTGACACGGGGGATAAGGCGGATCAAGAAGTTATGTACATAAACTCGCTTATGGCAAGACAAGTTGATGGTATTATCTCTATTGATCCTAAAACTGAAAATATAAAAAGTGGATTTTATGAAGATGTGAGTAAAGATTTGCCACTTGTTTGTATAAACGGATATAATAAGAACATAAAGTGTAATTTTGTATTAAATGATCAGGAAAGTGGTACGAGACAGGCAATCAATTATTTATTAGAGCTTGGACATAAAAATATTATATTTGTAAAAGGAAGAAAAAGTTATTCTTATGATTTGAAAAAGGATGTTTACATAGATATTCTTAAAGAACATAAGCTGTTAAAAAATAAGCATATTGTAGATGTTGGGCAGGGAAATAGTTATGAAACTGTGTATGTAACTATGGATATTATGATTAAGGAGCTGAAAAATGTTTCTTTACCAACAGCAGTTTTTGCCTGTAATGACCTTATGGCACTTGGAGTTCTTAATGCATGTAAGAGATTGAATTATGAAGTGCCAAAGGATGTATCCATAATAGGCTTTGATAATATTGTAATATCAAGTCTTGTAGAACCACAAATAACTACCGTGGATCAAAATATGTATAGGCTTGGTGAAAGTGCAGCTAAAATGCTGTTAGACGTAATAAAGGATGAAAATCAACAAACCAGTATTATAAGATTAAATACAAAGCTTATAACTAGAGATAGCTGCAGAAGAGTTTGATTTTTATATTAGTCACCTTAAAAGAAATGCATAAAGTATATTGAATAAGTAGCATTACTATAGTCAATACTATTTAAATAAATGCTTATACGATATTTAAGGTGGGGTTTAATGTGAGATTGCCAAAACATATAGGGATAATTCCAGATGGAAATAGAAGATGGGCACAGTCAAAAGGGATGTCAAAAGAAATGGGTTATGAAAAGGGTATAAATCCAGGACTCTGCCTTTTTAAGTTGTGCGAAAAAGTAGGAATAAAGGAAATTACATATTATGGTTTTACAGTAGATAATACAAAAAGGCCAAGAGAGCAGAGAATTGCCTTTACAAATGCGTGTATAGATTCAGTTAATGTTATTTCAAAAGAAAATGCATCACTTCTTGTTGTTGGAAACAAGGAGTCGAAGATGTTTCCACAGGAACTAAATTATTATACTGAAAGAAAGCAATTTGGTACTGGTGGAATAAAGGTCAATTTTTTAATTAACTACAGTTGGCAGTGGGATTTAGGTCAAATAATGACTGGTGAGAACATGGATACCAGGGATATAACAAATAATATAGCATCCAGGGATGTATCCAGAGTGGACTTAGTAATAAGATGGGGTGGCAGAAGAAGGCTTAGTGGATTCCTGCCAGTTCAATCAGCATATGCAGATTTTTATATTATAGATGATTACTGGCCGGATTTTAAAGAGGAGCATTTTTATGAAGCATTAAAATGGTATGATAAGCAGGATATAACCTTAGGCGGTTGATATATTGATTACTTTTGACAAATATAATATATTGCATAAATTACTTAAACTGTAAACAATCCAATTTACTTGTTTACTATATTGAAAAAAAATAGTATTATATTATTGACTTGGCTTACTTATTATAAAAGTAATTGGTGCGTGTATTTTTTTACTAAAAGTAATAAATTGTAAAAGTAAGCTTGTTATGTTTTTAGATGTAGTGATTGTGGAGGTATAATTACATGAAATATAATGGACTAGTACTGGATATTGATGAGTTTAAGTTTCTAAATAAAGATGAACTTATAAATAAATTTAAAATGTTGAAATGTTTAATTGATAGAGATGTACCTGTAGTGCTGTATACAGATGGTAATGGGGAGCTTGTAGAAAATATTATGCGGGATTTAAATATAAAGGAACCTGCTATAATTATGGAAGGTGCTAAAGTTTATTCTCCGTTTAAAGGTGAGTATAATTTTGAATTCCATTTAGCTATAAAAACTACTAAAGAGCTTTGTTTTTGGGCAAAAAAAAGAAATATAGGTTTTCGAATTATTACAAGCAAGGGAGAAATAGATTATGAAAAATGGCTAGTTGGAGTAAAGAGCTTTTTATATACCTGTGATATGGGTGAATGCCCTAATGTTCTAGAAATTATTATGGATATATCAGAGGAAGAACACAATGAACTATTAAAATTTATTTCACAAAATTATTTAGAATGTTATTCACATGTTTGCGAAAACAAGGTCATTTTAAAAAACTTAAGAGTTGATAAGGGGATGGCCTTAAGATGCCTTGCAAAAAAGAAAAAATGGAAGCTCAAAGATTTTATAGCTATAGGAGAGTATCCTAAGGATGTTTCTTTATTTGAAGAGGTTGGCCTTGGAATCTCAATTGAAGAAGATGGGGAAACAATAAAAAACATAGAAAAAAGTAATAAAATGAATGTTTTAAAGGAATGTGTAAGTAATTATTTTTGATTTGTGGTAAGCAAGAACTATTTCTCATAAAAGTTTATAAGATTTATGAGAATAAATATCATGTAGAGAGGCAGAAGTTTTAATGAGTAAGTTTAGAAAAATAGGTGTTTTATTTGTTATTGTTATACTTATTGCTGGAGTAATATGCTATAAAAACCCAACTGCAAGAGGGTATATTAATGACAAAGTGAATAAGCTTGAAGGTAAAACATTGAACAAGGAATTTAAAAGCAAAATAAAATCAGGTAATCTTTCAACAGACTATAATATTGAACAAGCTTTGAGTGATGTTGATAAATTTAAATTGAATACTGTGAACGTGCCTGTTGTTGTAGATATAAAGGATTTAAAATCTGATACTATGAAGGTAAATGGAGACAGTGAAGAAAAAGCGATAACACTTATAAAGAAGTTAAATAAAAAGGGCATAAATGTTATTTTGGAACCATATCCTTGGATAGCAAATGGATCACTTGAAGAAACTAGCTGGAAACCAAAATCAATTAATTCTTTTTTTTCGAATTGGAAAAACCTTGTGTTAAAAAAACTTATTGATGATATAGCCGTTCCTTATCATGTGGATGCTATGAATGTTGCTTCTAACTATGTTTGTATTGAATATGCTCAAAATTATTGGTGCGATACAATAGATTTTGTTAGAAAATATTACAAAGGACTAGTTACATATAGAACACCTTATTGGTATACAGCAGCATGGGATAAAAAGACTCAGGAGGATTACAATAAAAAGTTAAATAATAAGCTGTTTTCTAAGGTTGATTTTATATCCATATCAGCTTATTTTGAACTTACTGATAGAGAAACAAATTCTGTAGACGAGCTTTCAAATGCAATCAATAAAACGGAAATATATTATAGAAATCAAAATGTAAAGCAGGAGATAAAAAACTTTTATGATAAGTGGAAAAAGCCAATTTTCTTTGGAGAACTTGGTTTTCCAAGACAAACTGGTGCCTCCATCCAGCCATGGAATCCTGCCTCTGTAAAAGTGCTGGCTGATAAAAAAATAACTGTAAAGGAAAATGGACAGGAACAGGCAAATTGTTTTGAAGCCTATAGAAGAAATTTTGAATACGAAAAGTGGTTTTTAGGTTTTTCAATATTTGCAGTAGGCGAACACAGTAGCAGTAAAATGTATTACCCAAGCAGTGAAAGCACGAAAGTGATAAAGCAGTGGTATAATTATAAATAAAAAAGAGCTGATGTCAATATAAGCTGTAGAAGTTTATATTTACATCAGCTCTTTTTTATTAAAGGACTAATGAATAAATCATTTTTATAGCAACACCAAGAGACATGCATATGAATATTGGTTTTATAAGTTTACTTCCTTTCTTTAGTGCTATCTTGGTACCTAAATTGGCTCCTAAAATCATAGCACAAGCCGTTATAAGTCCCAGGTAAAAATAAATTTGGCTGTGCAGTGCAAATATTATAAGAGCGGATACGTTGCTGGTTAAGTTTAAGACTTTTGAATTTCCGCTTGCGTTTATATAGTTGTAACCATATATTTTTATCATTCCAAAAATGAGAAATGAACCTACACCTGGACCAAAAAAACCATCATAAAAGCCAAGGCAAAAGGCGAGAACCATTCCTAAAAGTATGTTTTTTCTGTTTATCCCTTTAAAGTTGTCTTCCATACCCAATTTCTTTGAAAATAAGCTGTATACGCCAACAAATAATATTAATATAAGTACAATTGCTCTGATTAGATTTTCATCTATTTTGAGAACTGTGTAAACTCCAAGCATAGAGCCTACAAAAGAAAAGGGGATGAGGTATTTTAAAAGCTTAAGATTAACTTTCCCGTTTTTAAAGTATTGAAAGCCGCTTATAACTGCACCAGAGGTTGAAGAAAACTTGTTAGTACCTAAGGCTACATGGGAAGGTATGCCGCACAGTATGTAAGCTGGCAAACTTATAAGGCCTCCGCCGCCTGCAATAGAGTCCACAGCTGCAGCTGCAAAACACGCTAAAGCGAGAAATATAATTATGGTTATTGAAAATTTAGTGTGATTTAAGTAAATGAAATAGTTCAAAATTAGCACTTCCTGTCTTCTGCATATTTATTTTTTGTTTTCAAACTTCTTTATAAGGTTATGGTTTAATATGTCGTCTGAATACTCAAGGTTTACTAGGGTTTTATCTTTAAGGTTTCTTAGCTGCGCGGTTTCTGGCACTATGTTGCCCGTTTTTATGTCGTAATAGGTATTGGTCCAGGATACATAAAATGTAGTTCCGTCAGTAAAAGAACCATTTCTAAACATTACAGTTTCATTTTTTGTATTAAACAAATCATGTCCAAGCATATATTTCTGTGGTAAATTAAACATATTTGCTATGGTTGGATATATATCAATCTGGCCTGTATAAGAATGATTTATGCCCTTATAATCATCCTTTGGGAAATGTATCAGCATTGGCACCTTTTGCAGCTGAAACCAGTTTAAATCAGTAGGATTTTTTATACCTTCAAAGTTGTACAGCTCATTGGTTTTATCCTTAGGTATAGCATAATGATCTCCATAAAGTATTACTATTGAATTATCAAGCATGCCGCTTTTTTCAAGATTGTCAAGAAACATTCCAAGCTGAGCATCTGTGTAATGTATACCATTAAGATAGTCTCCGGTAAGGGTATCTTCAATAGGGTCAACGTTAAGATCACTGTCATAACCTTTTGTATCATCATAAGGAAAATGACTGCTTAGAGTTATCAAAAATGAATAAAATGGCTGCTTGAATTTCTGCATTTTCACAAGAGACTGATTTAAAAATGACTTGTCACTTAATCCAAGTCCCACAGTTTCATCTAAATTATATGATTTTTCTCCCCAAAAGTCATCAAATTTTTCAGCTTTATACATAACATTTCTGTTCCAAAAACCTTCGCTGTATCCATGCAACACGGAAGTATAATAATTTTTATCATTCATTTCCTTTGCAAGTGAGCTGTAAGTATTTCCGGCGTACATGTAATATACTGCACCAGAAGCAGCAGGATATAGGGAGTTGTTTGTTAAAAATTCAGCATCAGAGGTGTTTCCAGAGGCAACCTGATAAAAGAAATTATCAAAGTATAGAGATTTTTTTATCCATCTGTTTAAATTCGGGGTTATTTCCTGATCATTTATCTTAGCGTTTATAACAAATTGCTGCAAGGCCTCTACCTGAATCATTATGAGATTTTTACCTTTACCTATATTTTTCATATTGCTTGTGGTATTAGAACTATTTTTGCTTAAGTAAGTTTTTATTTCCTTCTCTTTTTGGGGAGAAATCGTTTTAAGGCTTGCAATTTTATTTGAGGTAACGTTATATAGGTCAAGCACATGAAAGTTAATATCACCCAAAAATTTTGAAATGTATACTCTGTTGTACATTGTGGTTATAAGTCTTGGCTGGTCAAGGGACATCTTGTATATTGATAGTCCATCCCAAACTGCTCCTATAGTAAAAATAATTATAAAGGAAGCAAGTCTTTTGTAAATGGATATTTTGGGACTTATGTTGTATTTTTTATAAAGCATTAAAAGTGGGATAAAAATTAAAATGTCTAAAAGATATAGGAAGTCCTGTGCCTTTATCAAATCCGTTACGCTTGACTTTACTCCCCCCAGCATAACTCCATTTCTTAAAACACCAACAGAAATTACATCTTTAAAATATCTGAAATAGACAGTGTCCGCAATTAAAATTAAGCTTATTATTATATTGGTTATGTATAAAAATCTTGTTCTTCCTTTGTTTTTGAAAATTAAAGAAATGCCTATTAAACATATAGCAGAATATATAATTGGTTTGATTACTAGCTTGTAATTAAAATGTTCAGGGGAAATTGATTTGTCAAACAGAGTTAGCTTAAGCGTAACCAGTATTAAAAAAAATAAAATATCCAGTCCACTAATTAAGAAATTTTTTAGTTGGTTTGAATTGATGTTCATTGTTGTGCCTCCACATAAAAATTTAAATATAAAGTAAATAATTTATTAACTGTATTTACATATAAAGCATAGTAGTGCATAATAAAACATGTGCTATTTATTATTATTATATTATATATTTGGGAGGAATTAAAATGTCAGATGAAAATAATTATTCTAAAGAGCAGAATTCTGATAAAGCTTTAGAAGAAAATAAAGCTGAAGCAGTAGTAAAAGAAGAGGCAGCAGAAGAAATGCTTGAGGAATTAACTGATGTAAGCTCTGAAAGAATTCCATTTTCAAGGGTTATTTATTCGGTATTTGTTGATCAAGTTGTACTTTTTGCATTATCGGGTATATTACTTTTAATAACAGGATTTATACTTAAAAATGTTTTCTATCTTTATATAAAGCAGGTTACTGCAATGTATTTCCTTATCTATGCAGTATGTAATATTTTATACACACTTATAATGTTAGGTTCAAAGAAAAATGCTACAGTTGGATACATACTAGGCGGATTTAAAATATCAAAATAAAGTTAAATTAGGAGTAAATATTACATGAAAAAAAATGGAGTATACGATTTTTTAATAGAGGATATAGAATTTCCAGCTGAAGGAATAGCAGTACATGAGAATAAAAAAGTATATATAAAGGGTGCAGTTCCGGGGCAGAAGGTAACTGCTAGAATAACAAAAAAACGTGAAAAATATGCAAAGGGCAAGCTTCTTCAGGTATTAGAAAATATACCTGGGGCTGTACAGCCTTCATGCCCTGACTTTGGAAACTGCGGAGGTTGTATATATCAATTTTTGTCCTATGAGGATCAACTCAAGCTTAAAGAAAAGCAGGTTCTCGATCTTTTTAAAAAAGCTGGCATAAGTGGTTTTAAATATGAAGGAATTATAGGCAGTCCAGAGCCTTTTGAATACAGGAATAAAATGGAGTATACCTTTGGTGATCTTGAAAAAGACGGAGAACTTACTCTTGGGCTTCATGCAAAAAACAGCAGCTTTTCTATAATAAATACAGATAACTGTAAAATTGTAGATGAAGATTTTAACATGATTTTAAGCACTGTTGTAACGTATTTTAGAGAAAAGAAACTGCCTTATTACAGAGTTATGAAGCATTCCGGTTATCTCAGAAATTTGCTTGTAAGAAAGGCTAAAAACACTGGCGAAATATTAATAGGGATAGTTACAACTTCCCAGCTTGATTTTGATTTAGAAGAAATTAATTCTAAGCTTCAAAATATAGCTTATAAAGGGAAGCTTAAAGGAATACTACATATTATAAATGATGGTCTTGCCGACATGGTTCGTGCTGACAAGATAGATGTACTATTTGGTAAGGATTACATAATAGAAGAGCTTCTTGGTCTTAAATTTAAAATTTCCCCATTTTCCTTTTTTCAAACTAATTCTAAAGGTGCGGAAAGGCTTTACAGCACTGCAATGGAGTTCTTAGGCGATGCTTCAAACAAGACTGTATTTGACCTTTACTGTGGCACTGGAACCATAGGACAGCTTGCAGCCTCAAGTGCAAAGAAAGTAATAGGCATAGAGCTCATAGAGGAAGCAGTAGAGGCAGCTAAAGAAAATGCGGAACTAAACAATATTTCAAACTGCACTTTTATAGCAGGTGATGTTGCAAAGGTTATAACAGAGCTTCAAGATAAACCAGATGCTATAATTCTTGATCCTCCAAGACCTGGTGTTCATCCCAATGCTATGAGATATGTTATAGAGTTTAACGCTCCTACTATAGTTTACGTTTCCTGCAATCCTAAAACACTTGTGGATGACCTTGGCGTGTTAATTGCTAAGGGATATGTAGTGGAGAGGGTTAAAGTGGTGGATATGTTCCCTTCGACAGGGCACGTTGAAACCTGTGTACTGTTATATAAGAAGTAAGCACATCTATACGACTCAGTCTTGAAGTTTATTAAATATGTTTCTGTACATGAAAATATGGATTACTGTTGAGAATGAGGATATGAAATAGTTTTAGGATAAAATAAAGTTTAAATATAATAAAGAGCATTTAATCGTTGAGGTTGAGTGCTTTTTATTATGGTTAAAAATAGAAAACTATTGAATTAAATTCCATTAGATAATAGAATAGTATTATAAAAAAATATGTGGAATTTTAGGAGGAAATAGGTATGTTTATGGATGATGTAATTAATAAATTTCTATCTACAAGAGAATTGTCTGAATCTTCAAAACCAATTTATGAAAATGTTTTAATGGTTTTTTCGGGATATTACCGAGAGAATAACTGCAATTTAAGTAATTTTACATATAAAAATATTTTTAAAAGTTTAGATTATTATATAAAAGAAAGAAAAATAAAATTTGAAAATACGGCAAGGGTTTATATATCAGCAGTTAAAGAATTTTTGATATATTGTGTTGATAATACAGATCAAAAAAATACAGAATTAATGAGTCTATTTGGATATGGAAGCAATAATGGAGGTTTTGAAGATAAAGTAGATATAAAAATAAATAGCTTGATAAAAAATAAAATTATTAAAAAAGAAAAATCAGGAATAGAGATTGATAGTAAAGATTTAAAAAAATTAATAATTCAATGTGATAGAGTAATAGATAGCTTTAAGTTAGAAGATTTGAATACAAAGGTATACAACGGAAAGTATATTGATTATATTGGAGCATTAGGTATAAAAATAATTTCATATACTGGTGTAAAAGTGGGAGTAGTTACTGATTTGAAGTTAGATAACATAATGGAGCAAAAAGAATACTTAGCAATACATAATATTAAAAAAAATAAGAGTTTTGAAGTTGAAATTCCAAGAAAGTTGTATAATCAGATTATTAAATATAGACATAATAGAAATGAATTAATAAAGTGCAGAGGAAATAAAAGCAATACAGATTATTTATTCATCGATTTTAATTTAAAATCTTTAAAGGAGGGGAGAAAAAATGAGCCTTTTAATAATTTAATATATAAAATAGTTGGCGAAAATAAAGAGATGGGGTCAGCGACAGCATGTATATCAAAAAGAGCTATTATAGATATGATAAGTGCAGGAATGAGCCTGAAAATGGTAGAGGATTTAACAGGATATGGTGAGACAGTAATAGAGTATTGTAAAGAAAAAGTAGATGAAATTAAAAGAGAAGAAAAAAATCCTAATGATTATATAAACAATTATATTTCTAAGAGAAATAGAGAAGAGAAGTACTATGATATTTTTCAATAAAGGGTCATGCAAAATTTTACAAAAGTAAAGATACTTTGATTTTCTCATAAGTTCTATTGAATTAATTCCCATTAGAGGATAGAATAATATTATGGAAAATTGTGTAGAAATTTATGGGGGAATGGATATGGCGTACCAAAGTGAAGCAGAATTAGAAAAACAATTAGTTGGACAACTTGTTAATCAGGGGTATGAACAAGTTAAAATAACTAATGAAGATGAATTAATAAAAAATTTTAGAGTTCAACTTAATAAGAGTAATGAGAAGAAGCTTAATGGAGTACCTTTTACAGATAAAGAATTTGAACGAATTATGCGTTTTATTGAAGGAAAGAGTGTATTCCAAAGTGCAAAAATTCTTAGAGATAAATTTGTTCTTGAAAGAGAAGATGGTTCGGAAGTATATGTAGAATTTTTTGATACAAAACAATGGTGTAAAAACTTTTTTCAAGTAACAACACAAACCACAGTTATAGGGAAATATATAAATCGCTATGATGTTACATTGTTAATTAATGGATTCCCATTAGTCCAAATAGAGCTTAAAAGAAGAGGATTAGATTTAAAAGAGGCATTTAATCAAATAGAGCGTTATAGGAAGCACTCTTATCAGGGGTTGTATAGATATATTCAAGTATTTGTTGTAAGCAATGGAGTTGATACAAAATATTTTGCTAATACAGATAGAGAACTTTTATTTAGAAATACATTTTTCTGGACTGATGATAAAAATGAAAGAATTAGTAATCTTAGTGATTTTGCTACTACATTTTTAGAAAAATGTTTTGTTTCAAAAGTTATCTCTCGTTATATGGTGATAAATGACACGGAAAAAATGTTGATGGTTATGAGACCATATCAAATATATGCGGTTGAGGCACTTATTAATAGAGCACTTGAAACAAATAATAATGGATTTATTTGGCATACAACTGGTAGTGGTAAAACCCTAACGTCATTTAAAGCTAGCCAGATACTTGCTAATGAACCTAAAATCAAAAAGGTATTTTTCCTTGTTGATCGAAAAGACTTGGATATGCAAACTATATGTGAATTTAATAAATTTGAAAAAGATTCTGTTGATACTACTGATAAAACAAGCACTCTTATAAGTCAAATTAAAGATGTAAATAAGCCTTTAATAGTAACAACAATACAAAAGATGGCTAATGCAATAAAAGCTCCAAAGTATTCAAATATAATGGATCAGTATAAAAATGAGAAAGTAATTTTTATTATAGATGAATGTCACCGTTCTCAATTTGGAGATATGCATACACTGATTAACAAATATTTCTCTAACGCTCAATATTTTGGATTTACTGGAACACCAAGATTTAAAGAAAATAAAAGCCAAGATGGTCGTGTAACAGCAGATTTATTTGAAAAATGTTTACACCATTATCTTATAAAGGATGCAATAAAAGATGGGAATGTTCTTGGATTTTCAGTTGAATATGTGTCAACATTTAAAGGACAATTTGACGAAAATGATGATACAAAAGTTGCAGCAATTGATACAGATGAAGTTATTATGGATGATGAAAGAATAAGCTTAGTTGCTAATCATATTATAAAAAATCATTCTATAAAAACTAGAAATAAAGAATATACTGCCTTATTTGCAGTACAAAATATACCTATGCTGATAAAATATTATGATAAATTTAAAGAATTGAAGCATGAACTTAAAATAGCGGCTATATTTACCTATGGGGCAAATGAAGAGTGCGAAGGCAGAGATGAACATTCAAGAGATAGCTTAGAAAGAATAATAAAAGATTATAATGGAATATATGATACAAACTATTCTACAGATACTTTTTCAGGATATTTTAAGGATGTATCAAAAAAAGTAAAAGCTGCACAAATAGATATACTTATTGTAGTAAATATGTTTTTAACAGGTTTTGATTGCAAAACATTAAATACATTATATATAGATAAAAACTTAGTGTATCATTCATTACTACAAGCATTTTCTAGAACTAATCGTGTTGAAAAGTCTACAAAACCTTATGGTAATATAGTTTGCTATAGAAATTTGAAGAAAAACACGGATGAAGCTATACGTTTATTTTCACTAACTCAAAATACAGATACTGTGCTTATGGAAAGCTATGAATACTATTTAAAAGTGTTTAAAGCACAACTAAAAAAATTATTTAATATAGCACTAACACCGAATGATGTTGATGAACTTGAAAGTGAAGAGGATAAGAAAAAGTTTGTAATTACATTTAGAGATTTATCTAATATTCTTGTAAAATTACAGACATTTACTGAATTTGGATTTACTCAAGAGAAAATAGGAATAAATGAACAGACATATCAAGATTTTAAGAGTAAGTATTTTACTATTTATGATTCAATAAAACGTGCTGAGGCTGGGGAGAAAGTATCAATTTTATCTGATATTGATTTTGGTATAGAACTTATGCATACAGACAAGATAAACGTAGCATATATAATGAATTTAATAAGAAATATTGACTTTGAAAATGAAGAAAATAAGAAAAAAGATATAAAACATATTATGAAAGAATTAGATAGGGCGGATAATGAAGAGTTAAGATTAAAGGTTGATTTAATAAAATCATTCTTAGAAAAGGTAGTTCCAACACTTACAGCAAATGATTCAGTAGATGATGCTTTTAGTGAATTTGAATATAATCATAGAAAAGAAGAAATAGAAAAGTTTTCTGATAAAGTTGGAATTGAGCCTGATGTAATTAAAGAACAGGTTTCAGAATATGAGTATAGTGGTATTTTAAATAGCGAAGAAATTAGCGATCAAATAAGTGCACCGTTATTAAAAAAGAGAAAACTAGTGCAGCAAATTAAAGATTTTATTGTTGAACATGTAGAAAGATACCAATAAAAACTTGTTATTTTAAAAAATAGCAGAAAATCTATTGACGGTTTCTGCTGTTTTTGTTATGCTATTTTACATAATAGCATAATCGGGGGTGAGGTTTTGAAAATAGATGCTATTGGTAAAGTAATTCATGGAGCTACTATATCCAGAATAGAATCTAAATCAGGTGAAGAGTTTTATACTTACCCTGTATTTACAATGCAGGAATTGAGTAGGGAAACTGGTCAGTATGGCATAAAAGAAGAATTTCAAGAAGTAAATATAATAAAGGAAAAATTTGATAAAAGTTTTTTGTCAGAGATTAATATGGTTGTTATTGGACTTACATCTTACAAGGCTCTTGTAATAGGGGATCAAAATAAAGGAAAGCTAATAACTTCAAATTTTGCTATTATAGAGTTTAATAAAAATATAATTGACCCCTTTTATTTTTCTTGGTATTTTAATGAACACCCAAAGATTGAAAAACAATTAAGAGTAGCTATGCAAGGCTCAATTATTAGAGCGTTATCTATTCAAATGCTTAGGGAACTAGATATAACAGTGCCATCATTGGAAAAACAGGAAAAAATAGGAAGGCTATATTACTTACGAAAAAGAAAAGAAAAATTGTTGTTTGAGAAAAAGTCATTAGAAGAATTATTTTATAAGCAATTAATAGTTGATAAATTGAAGGAGGACTCAAAATGTCAGTAAGTGAAAAACAGCAGGAACAACAAGCAAATCTACATACAAGATTATGGGCTATAGCAAATGATTTAAGAGGAAACATGGAAGCCAATGAATTTAAAAGTTATATATTAGGCTTGATATTTTATCGCTATCTCTCAGAAAAAGTAGAAGGGCGTGCTGAAAGGTTATTGAAAGAAGATAATATTTCCTATTTAAAAGCTTGGGAAGATGAAGAAATGAGGGAAGCTTTACAAGAAGAACTACTTGGTGAAATAGGATACTTTATTGAGCCTAAGTATTTATTTTCTTCATTAATGAAAGCTATTGAAGATGGTAAGTTTGACATTGAAATGCTACAAGGAGCTATAAATGACATTACAGAATCAACATTAGGAAATACAAGTCAAGATGATTTTGATCACTTATTTGATGACATGGATTTATCTTCTACAAAGCTTGGTAGAGATGTAAAAAGTCGTTCTAAGCTTATTGCAAAGGTCATGGGAAATATTGTACAAATAGATTTTAAGCATGAAGATGCTGAAATTGATGTTTTAGGGGATGCTTATGAATATTTAATATCACAATTTGCAGCAACAGCAGGTAAGAAAGCAGGAGAATTTTATACACCTCAGCAAGTTTCTAAGATACTAGCAAAACTTGTTACAGTAGGAAGAAAAGATTTGAAAAATGTATATGATCCTACATGTGGTTCAGGTTCACTTTTATTGAGAGTTGCTAAAGAATCAAATGTTCGTAAGTTTTATGGGCAAGAATTAACTTCTACAACATATAACCTAGCACGTATGAATATGCTGCTTCATGATGTGTCTTACCAAAATTTTGATATTAAAAATGATGATACCCTGGAACATCCAAGACATATTGATATGAAATTCGATGCAGTAGTTGCTAATCCTCCATATTCAGCTAATTGGAGTGCAGATGATAAATTTTTAGAGGATGAAAGATTTAGTGCATATGGCAAGTTAGCACCAAAATCTAAAGCGGATTATGCTTTTGTTCAGCACATGATTTACCAATTGGATGATAAAGGAACTATGGCTGTAGTACTTCCTCATGGGGTATTGTTTAGGGGAGCAGCTGAAGGAGCTATTAGGGAATATTTGATTAAGGAAAAAAATTATTTAGATGCAGTAATTGGTTTGCCAGCTAATATATTCTTTGGAACATCTATCCCTACAGTTATTTTAGTATTTAAAAAGTGCAGAGAAAATAGTGATAATGTTTTATTTATAGATGCTTCACAGGAGTTTGAGAAAGGTAAAAATCAAAATATTCTTAGAGATGAAGATGTTGAAAAAATAATTCAAACATATATAAAAAGAGAAAATGTAGAAAAATATGCTTATGTTGCTACATTAGATGAAATAAAAGAAAATGACTATAACTTAAATATTCCAAGATATGTGGATACTTTTGAGGAAGAAGAACCTATTGATATTGAAGCGGTAAAAAGTAAGATAGAAAATATAGATAAAGAGATAGCTGAGATTGATAAAGAATTAGAAGTTTATTTAAAAGAACTTGGAATATAGGATGGTGATATTATGAATAAGACACCAAAGTTAAGATTTAATGAGTTCAATGGAGATTGGAAACCGAAAAAGTTGGGAGAGTTGCTTGAATTCAAAAATGGTATTAATGCCTCAAAAGAACAATATGGATTTGGAATTAAATTTATAAATGTATTGGATGTTTTGAACAATGATTATATTACTTATGATAATATAATCGGTAAAGTTGATATTGATGAGGAAACACTAGAAAAAAACAGTGTAGAATATGGAGATGTCCTGTTTCAAAGAAGTTCAGAAACTAGAGAAGAAGTAGGAACAGCAAATGTTTATTTAGATAAAGAAAAAAAAGCTACATTTGGAGGGTTTATAATCAGGGGAAAGAAAAATGGAGAGTATAATCCAGTTTTTATTAACAAGCTTCTAAAGACTAGTAAGGCTAGAAAAGAAATAACATCAAGGACCGGTGGAAGTACACGTTATAATGTAGGTCAAGAGATACTTAAAGAGGTAGAATTATTATTTCCATCAGATGATGAACAAAAAAAGATAGGGAAATTTCTTTATTTAGTTGATATAAAAGTGCAAAAACAAAATGAAAAAATTCAAATAATGCAAAATTATAAAAAAGGTATAATGCAAAAAATTTTCAAACAAAAAATAAAGTTTAAGGATGAGAATGGAAGAGAATATCCTAACTGGCAAGAAAAGAGACTTCGTGAAGTTTTAAAAGAAAGAAAAACTTATTCTACTAAGGGTTTAGAATATCCACATGTAACATTATCTAAAGATGGTATTTATGATAAAGGCGAAAGGTATGAAAGAGATTTTTTGGTTAAAACAGAAAATAAAAGTTATAAAGTTACTTTGTTGGGGGATATATGCTACAATCCTGCAAATTTAAAATTTGGTGTTATTTGTATAAATAATTATGGTGATGCTATATTTTCACCGATATATGTTACTTTTGAAGTTAACAAAAATTTTGACAATAACTATATTGGCTATTTTCTTATGCGCAGAGATTTTATAGATAGAGTTAGAAGGTATGAAGAAGGAACTGTTTATGAAAGAATGTCTGTTAAGCCAGAGGATTTTTTGAAATATAAAACAAAATTTCCATGTTTATGTGAACAAGAAAAAATAGCAAAATTATTTATAAAAATCGATGAAAAGATTGAGAAAGAAAACGATAAACTTGTGTTATTGAATACTTTAAGAAAAGGATTGCTGCAGCAAATGTTTATATAATAAAGGAGGTATAATGAAATGCCAGGCATTAAATATGCAATCAAGCAAAACATAGGAACTCTTTCAGAATCACTAAAAGGCTGGAAGAAAGAATTAGATTTAATTTATTGGAATGACAAAGAGCCTAAATATGATTTAAGAGATTGGGATTCTGAACATAAGAAAATGGGTAAAGGTATTACTTTAACAGCAGAAGAATTGAAGAAACTTAAAGATGTTCTTAATGAAATGAAACTATAAATGTAAAAGCACTAGGTACTTTCCAAGAAGCATCTAGTGTTTTTGCATTTATAAAGATTAATATTTTTTTTAGAGTAAAGGTGCGATTTTCTACTAATTGCTATAAGTTATCTTCAATCCAATCTTTTACAGATGATTGTTTTCTAATATTTGATGGCAATTCATCATGAATTAATTTTTCGATTTTTTTGCCATTAGATGTTGAAGAAGCTATTTTATTAATCATATATAATACTTCATATCCTTCATGTCTATTAAATAATGTACTATCTGGCTCACCAGAAACTTTAGGATCATCATTTTCATAGGCTGTCCATGAATAGTCATCATAGACCATGTCTGATTTTTTGTATAAAGCCATTTAAAAAACCTCCTTATATTAGAATGCACCCTTACTGTAGTAAAAAACATTAACAACCATATTATAACATAATATATAATAATTTTAATAAGATGCAAATATATATAGTAAGTTTTAATGTCAGATACAGCAGTATTTGGTGTTTTATTTTGTCTAAAAATATTTAAATTGGTATCTTAAGGGAGTATAATTTAATTATTATGAAATTTTAGAATAGAACAAATTTATATATACATAACAGATTGGGGGCAAAATTTATGCAGCAAAGGCAGATTAAGATTTATAGTTTTGGAAGAAAGAACATTATTGATGGAGTTATTTCTGCTGAAAATTTAGAAGAAAATATAATAACATTAACAGAAAGTTTTCTTACGTTTGTTTATGAATGTTATAAAAGTGAAAAATTATTAGATGGACAATTTATAGATGAAATAATAAAAGTAATGCTGCCAGCATCTGAGGAAGATGCTAAAGCTGAATGGGACAATGGATTAACTTTTAACGATAAAAAATATTATGCATGGTTTGCAACCACAAGCGGCATGAAAAAAGAAAATTTGGGAAAATGTGAAACTATATTTTTAAGGGAAGATTTCTGTAATTTTGGCAAGGAATTTGAAGTGTTAATTTCTTTAGGCAAATTTAAAGAAATAGAGGACAGTAAGGAGAAAATCTGTATTAATAAGGATGTTCTAAGCAGGTTGTCATTAGGAGTTAGTAATTGCTATATGGCAGGGGATATGCCTGATGTTATAGTATTGCCACAGCCTAAGTTTCATATGATAAAGGATTATAAAACCGTAGAAAAATATAAAGAAAAGGTTAAAGATAAAAATGATGAGGAACGAGAAAGGATAAATTATAATTTAATTGATTACAATTTCGATGATGATATAGATGTTTTTGATGGAGGAGCTATATCAACTCCTAAAGTTTTTAGACAGATACAAAAAGAATTAAATATTAACTATGATGTAGAATTTGCAATCATAAGAGGCTATGGCATTGGAATAAAAGGAATGATTACTAAGTTTGATATTCTGAAATATTTAGATGTTTTCTATAAAGAAAATACAGATTTTTATAAAAAAATGACAAATATTATTTAAAAGATATGTTTAAGGGGAGAATTATAATGGAAAATAATAATAATCAAGTACAAAATAGCAGTGAAAATAACAATGGAGTAAGCGAAAATAATCAAAAGCAAAATAGATTTAAAAGCATGGCATCATGGGCAGCAGTAGCAGCTCTGGTGCTTTTTATTTTGAAAACTTATGGACTTTTAGCACCTATAGGACTTACAGAAGATAGTTACAAAGAGCTAACGACTTTAATATTTTCTGTGCTTACAGCCTTTGGAATATTTAATGATCCTACAAATAAGGGAAGTTTTTAAGAGGTGATATAGGTGTTTGTTGCTCAAAATAATTCAGTAGAATATTTAATCAGTAAATCTATATTAAAGGAGCTTTTAAAAGATAAACTTATAACAGAAATTGAGTTTACTAAAATAGATGCGGAAAATAAAAAATCCTTTAATAAATAAATTGAGGGCTTGAACTGCAATGGTTCAGGCTCTTTATTTTTTGAATTTTTGTACATGTTCCCACTGCCTAAATTACTTGCTTTGAGGCGGTAGTAGAGGTAACATGTATTACCAATGAAAGGAGGTTTTACGTTGAAAAAGATAACTGCCATTGCAGCAAGAAATACAGTGTCTGCTGATAATCAAGAGTTATTAAAAAAGAGAAGGGTTTGTGCATACTGCAGGGTGAGCACAGATAGTTTGAAACAAATGGAATCATTTGAAACACAAGTTTCTTATTATGAAAGTTATATAAAAAGCAAAACTGGATGGGATTATGATGGCGTTTTTGCAGATGAAGGTATTTCGGGTACTGGAACAGGTAAAAGAACAGAGTTTAATAGAATGCTTAAAGTTTGTGAATTAGGAAAAGTGGATCTGATAATAACGAAAAGCATATCAAGATTTGCAAGAAATACAGCTGATTGTTTAGAAGTGGTAAGGTACCTTAAAAGTTTTGGGGTAGGTGTATATTTTGAAAAAGAAAATATAAATACATTAAATGCTGACAGTGAAGTGATTTTAAGTATATTAAGCTCTATTGCACAAGATGAATCAAGGAACATTTCAGAAAATGTTAAATGGAGTATTCAGAAAAATTTCAAGAAAGGAAAATTTGAAATTAATACAAAAAGATTTCTTGGCTATGACATGAATGATAAAGGTAAGCTTATTGTAAATAAGGAAGAAGCAGAAATAGTAAAGAGAATTTATAATAGGTACCTTGAGGGCGAAAGTTTCAAGGCTATAAAATTAGAACTTGAAAAAGATAATATAAAAACTATATCAGGAAATGTTTTATGGAGTGAAAACTCAATAAAAGGCATTTTAAAAAATGAAAAATACTATGGCGATGCTGTGCTTCAGAAAACTATAACAACAGATTTTCTAACACATAAAAGAGTAAAAAATAAAGGTGAAGTTCGGCAGTATTATGTTGAAGATAGCCATCCAGCAATAATATCAAAGGAAATGTTTCAAAGGGTACAGGAAGAAATAAAGAGAAGGGCATCACTTGCAGGCTATTCAGAAAAAACGAAAAGTAGATACAGTAATAAATATGCCTTTTCAGGCAAGATAATATGCGGTAATTGTGGCAGTAAATGCACAAGAAAAATGTGGGGACCCGGTGAGAAATATAGAAAATATGTGTGGCTTTGTACCAATCATATAGATAATGGAAATGAGGCTTGCAGTATGAAGGCAGTGTCTGAAGAAAAACTAAAAGCTGCATTTGTAAGGTCTATAAATAAAATTATTGAAAACAAAGAAGCCTTTCTAAAAACTATAATGGATAATATAAATAAGGTATTAGAAAGTGAAACAAATGGCGATGAAGTGCAAGCTACAAATGAAAGATTGGAAGAACTGAAAGAGCAAATGATGAACCTAGTAAGGTTGGATGTAAGGAAAGGCTTAGATCATGAAATTTACGATGAGGAATATGGAAGGCTTGAAGAAGAAATAAAGCAGCTGAAGGCAAAGAAGCAAAGGTTTGATAATGTGGAACTTATAAGGAAGAATGGGATTGAGAAGGTAAAAGAAATTGAAAATATATTAAGAGGCAGGCAAAATACTATTAAGGAATTTGATAAGGAGCTTTTTGGGCAGATGGTGAAGGAAGTGAAGGTGGTAAGTTTGGTGGAGGTGGAAATCTGTTATAAAAATGGGGTTGTGGTAAAACAAATATTGTAAATGTGTAATTGATAAAAGTATTAGTAATGTTTTTTTTACTAATACTTTTATTTTGTATTGTAGAAAAGCGACCATAAGCATATTTGGTATTAAATTCTGATTTTTTAATCATAATTCTTATCTTCAAAGTCACATTTTTTATAGTATGTGTCTTTGGAGCAATTTTTAATATACAGCTAATTAATTAAAAAATTTATTTAAATAAATTAAAAAATGGATTGAAACACATTGAAATTTATGGAGCATAATAGTAATATTAACATAAAAGCATAAACTGATTAGTGAAATTATGAGAGGTGACACTATTGGGAGCAAGTGAACTAGAATATTCAGCAAGTATAATAAGTGAATGTTCATGCAATATAAAAAATGGAAAAAGCAGTTTTTCTAATGGACTAGGTACTACGAACTTAGATAATAGAGATGAAGAAAACTTTGCAGTACTTCAAATATTTAATACTATAAAAACGGAAGTGGACACACTTACAAATTTGATGGATGAAATAGCGGAAGAACTTCGTGAAGAGGCAAATCGTTTAAGGCAGGCTGAAGAAGAAGCAAGAGAAAAAGCAAAACAGCAAGCTGGGGCGGGTGCTTCAGCATGATTTCTGTGGATTTTGAAAAATTAAAAGAACTTTATGAAATTGTAAATAGATTTGAAGGTACAGTTAGCGAAAATTTAAGCAGAGCAGAAGCACAAACCTCTGGTATAACTGCAAGTGGGGACAGGCTTCTTTGTCATTTAAACGAAACCAAGCAATTTTTAGATGACGAAATTTCAAGGTATCAAAATTTAGAAAGAAAATTAAATGAAAAGGCAAATGCAATTACCTTTAGAGGTTCAAAAGCATTAAATGCAGTATACATAAATAATATAAGCGAAAATATACAAGTGAGAGTAGTTAATGCAAATGCAGAAGCTTTTATACCTCTAGCGTTAAATGGTGATGCAGCGCTTGAAAGCAAAAGCAGTGAATTAAAATTAAAGAGTGAAAATGCAGTTGATAAAACTTTAAAAGCAGCGGATGAGAAAGTGGATTCAACAATTGATATGGTAAAAAATACAGCAAATGAACTTAAGAATTTTGCAGAAGAAAAAATAGAAGATGTAGATAAGGCAATAAAGAATGCAGAGGAATACATAAAGTCGGAATTATCGGAATTAACACGACAAATAAATTCTGTATTAGAGGAAATTTTTAAGACCTTTGAGAATAAGAATTTTCAAAAGGCTGGAACAGATTTTTTAGTTCTATTAGCCTTTAAATCAGAAGAGTTAACTACAAGCAATAAATCAGAACTAAAAGTACTTCCTAAGTTTGAATCTGAATGTGAAAACAATCTAAGTAACGACTTCGATAATTTCAAGGCGGATGTTTGGAATGAATTTAGTAAAAACCATCCCGGAGGAGCAAAATTACTTAGGGACACCTCAAATAAAATAAATGATTTAGAGGGAATAATAAAGAAATCGTGGGAACTATACAAGAAAATTGATCCTAAACATGCTGGAATTTTAGCAGGAGCATGCACATTTGCAAAAGAAACTGTAGAAATTCCATATGATGCAGCAGAGTTTTGTGGAAAGCAGTGGTATAACCTAAGGACTGATACAAAGGGTACTCTTTTAAATTGGCTGGATACTGGCGAAAAGATATATGGTCTTCTAAATCCACAAATACCAAAAACAGCAGAACAGTTGGAATTTGAAGGCAATTTGCTTAACTCTATAAAAAACAGCGTAGATAAAAATTTAATTAATGGAGACGAATATACTAGAGCGAAGTTTGGTACAGAAGTAGTATTGAATATAGCTACACTTTTTTCAGGAAAAGGAGTATTGAAAGCTGCATCTGAGGCTGATAAGGTGGAGAATGTAGTAAGACTTAGCAAGGATGCAAGTGAAATGTCCAAGCTTGAAAAGGGTACATCATATGCAGAAAAAATGTCGGAATTATCAAGCAAACTAAAAGGTCTTGGCAAAGTTAGCGAGGAAATGTTTAAGAATACGTTAAATGAAATATTAAGTCTTCAAAAATCAATAACAGATAGGTTTGGTGGTATAGCAGAAAAGTTAAAAAGCATAGATAAAGAAGTGGAAATTAGAAATGAAGCGAAAGAAATAGCCGAAACTGCTAAGAAAAGTGAAGTTGAAGAAAAAACAGTAAATGATATAATAATTGAAAAGAATGAAATAGGTTCACCTGCAAAGGTTGATGAAGATATAAAAAAAGTAAATGTAGGCAGTGATGAAGAAAAAATAGAAACTGATTTGGAGAAAGTAAGTGACCCTAAGAGTGAACAGCTTAAAGATGTAAAAGACAGTGGAGCAAATGAAGAAATAAATACAAAGGCTGATGAGGCTAAAGTCGTAGGTGAAAATTCAAAAGTTGATAGTAAGAATGCAGAAGAAGTAAATGTAGAGTCTAAGACTGATGAAGTTGCTGGAAAAGAAGGTGCTAAGGGAGTTAGTGAAGCTAATGAGGATGATTTAGACACAAGCATACTCGATATTGATAAAACGAAGATGACTGATGCACAGTTTAAACAACTGTGCGATGTTGCTAAACGATTAGATGCTACTCCAGAAAATGCAATTAAAATAGGTTCGGAAAAAACTTGGAGTGAATTTTTAGCCGCAAATTCATCAACAGATTTGAATAAGAGTGCTGAAAGTTATATAAAATTGATTACTGAACAATCTCCTTGGCCAGAAGGATATACACCTGTAATAACAACATTGAAAGGTGGAGAGCAGTTTAATATGGTTTTAAATGCAGATGCAGAATTGGATGAATTAGGTGGATGGGGATTAATTGATGATGTGCCAGATATTAAATTTGTTAATAGTAATATGGGAGTAAAATCTAATTGGAAAACAAATTTAGGTAAGGTAGTACGATGCGAAGTTAATGATGGGGTTACATTAAATGCATTTTCTGGACCAATTGGACCTCAAGTTGATTTAGCTGCTGATACATATTTGCCAGGAGATTTATCATTAACACAGCTTGATTTATTTAATGGAATGGGCAAGATAGAAAGAACAGACTATATTCATGCAATTAGTGGTTCTGAAATATATTTAAAGTAGTGAGGTATAGTATTAATGAATATTAAAATCGATGAAAGTGTCAAATGGGAACAGGATGGCGAGATAGTTGAAATAAAGATAGCAGATGTTTTAGTAGCAAAGAAATATGGTTTAAACAAAGTATATATTAAAAGATTGGATAATGATAAAAGTGAGATAAATGAATATTATGATTTGAAAGGAAGACTAATTTATTCATATGCAAGAAAAAGTGGAAAAGTGGTTTGCTATGATAATGCAAAAATTCATGATTTTATAGTTGATGATTTGATTTCAATTAAATATTGTGAAAAACATAAAAGATTTGTTGTTCAGGTTGGTGTAAAAAGAACAAATAGTAGAATAATTGTATTGAATAATGTAGGAGATAGTCTATATGAGGTTAAAGCTCCTATGCATTATACATTTTATAGTTTGTCAGAAAATGACAATGAAATAGAAATAATATGTCAAGGAGATGAAGAAATGGCAGATAAGTTTGGACGAAATGATTGGCGTTTTTCAATTGACGTATTAACAGGTAAATTAATAAAGCAATCATTAGCATATTAAGAGAATGCTAGCTATGATAGAGAATGAAATGTATGCGATTTATAAAGGTAAAGAATGCAAATGTGATATAGAAGATGAAAACACTATTAGTATTTATAGCTCATCATTGGATGATGGTTTTAGTGACTTTATGGGAGTATACTATATGGATGTATCGTTTAAGGATTGTACACGAGTTTATAAAAAAACATTATGCTTCAAATATAACAATGATAGTTTTCTTATTCGTGAAGAGCATGATAATAAGGTTTTACTTGAAACGGGATCAAGATCTTATGATTTAATTAGCTTAGGATTTAAACGTGTTCTTAATGATATATTTCAAAAATGGGTATCATTAAGTGAAGGGAAAAGGTATTGGGCAATTTATGATTATAAATAGAATTGATTAGGTATAGCTATTAATAAAAGATATTTAAAGGTATATGCAGTGTCAGCTTACTGCGAAGAACGAGTTTGTTAAAAATTATTTGAACTAAGGATTAAAGTTCCCAGTGAAAAAGATGGTTTCCTTTTCACCTTATAGCTTGTCTTCATGCACGTGGAGACGGTTGTGTTGCTACGAAGAAAAATTATATAGAAATCCTTAATTTTAGGCACTTCGTCAACTATGTACAAAAATATAATATAAAATCACCTGCTTTTATATGAAAAACCAGGTGATTTTGTATTCGGAAAATGGAGGAGGTTCTCCTTATTATTTTTTTTCTAGAAAAAGAATTATGATAAATTGATTCTTGATAGTAATTTTTAGCATCACAACTATTAAGAACTATATATTTTTTGAAACACAGTATTATTCAATTTTACGGTGTTTTTTAATAAGTTAAATTCGATACCTTCACCTTAATCATTATGTAAAAAGTATTTCTTGAATTAATAGCTTTTCATACATATATGTATGAAAAATATATATTAGTCATTAACAATAATAGCTAATATAATAGTAGATGTTAGGACTTTTAAGAAGTTTTACATCCTCATGAGGAAAGCAAAATTCAAGAAATGACCTATCTTTATTTAATTTAATTAATGAAAGGGGAAAATTATTATGCCGTTAAATCCTAAGTATAATGAATTTTTAAAACAAGATTTTGATAAAATGTATGACATGGGAGTTGATAAGGTAAGAGAGCTATATTTTGAAATGGTGAAAGCAGGTAAAGGAGTTCACAAACAGGTTGGTTCAGTAGAAGATCGCATTGTTAAAACTTCAGTGAGAGATACAAGAATTAGAATTTATACTCCCGAAGAAAAAGCTTCAGATGGAGTAATTATTTGGATGCATGGTGGTGGATTTGTATTAGGAGATATTGAACATGGAGATTCTACTTGCAGAGAATTATGCAGCAGAGTAAAATGCCTTGTAATAAGTATTGAATATGGTCTTTGCCCGCCACAAAGGTTTCCAGATCCTCAAGAAGAATGCTATGAAATTGTAAAATTTATATATCAAAATGCTAAGAAATTTGATATAAATAACAATAAGATTTGCGTTGCAGGTGACAGTGCAGGTGGAACTCTTACTGGTTCTATTTGCCTGATGGCTAGAGATAGACAAGAATTCCCCATTGCCTTCCAAATGCCTGTTTATGCATGCTTTGATTGGAATGATATGGGAGAAAGAAAATCCAGACGAGAAAATGGTAAGGGATACAGGCTTACACAATATGGTATTCAATGGTTTATTCAATTTCTATATAAGGATCGCATAGTTGATGGTAATAATGAGCTGGCATCTCCGTTACTTGCTAAACACTTTGATAGACTTCCTCCTGCATTAGTTATTACAGCTGAATTCGACATATTTAGAGATGAAAATCAGGACTACGCGCAGGCATTGGTTGATGCTGGGGGTGAAGCAGAATATGTATGTTATCCTGGAGATCTTCACGGTTTTTTAGGTTTCAAGCAATTAGGGCTTGAATCTCCCGATCATTGCTATGATTTGATGGCTGATAGAATTACTAAGGCTTTCAATAAGATAAAATAGGCTCAAGTACTACCTATAAATTTTTAAATATAGATTGATACGGTAGATCTAATTTACATCTCTAACAATTGTTATATCTATGTTTTTCAAAATAATCAATTATATAATCTTTGAATTGTTTAGCTGCCTTTGATAAATAATGATCTTGAACAAAAGATAAAGAAGTTGTTTGTTTGCAAATAGGTTCTATTATATGCAAAGCAAAAGGTTTATTTTCTTGGAGTCCACTCCATTGAGATGTTGGGAGTAGAGATATTCCTAGATTTAAATTAATCATATTTATTATGTTTGCTGCTATATCACTTTCAAAAATAATATTTGGAGTAAAACCGGCTTGATGGCAGAGTGTTTCTGTTAAATCACGTATACTAAAGCCCTTCGGTAAGCTGATAAATGGTTCATTGGCTACCTCAATTAAATTAATAGACTTACGATTTGCAAATCTGTGTCCGTAAGGAACAATTAAAAATATTTCTTCTGTTATTAGTGGTATGCATTTTATATAGTCACCCTTAATAGGTAGTGAAGAGATACAAAAATCAACATCACCATTTTGAAGTTGCTGCTGCATTTTAACTGTTGTGCCTATGGTTTGACGAAAACTTGCATGTGGATAAAGTTCTAAATAACCTTCAAGGAGTTTTGAGAATGGATATAAATTATTTACAGCTATAGATACTTTCTCGTTTTCATTACCTTGCATATCCCATAGTTCTTTTTTTGCATCATCAAGCTCAAGGAACACTCTTTCTACTCTATGAAGAAATACTTTGCCAAACTGGTTAAGTTTAATCTGTCGCCCTATACGATCAAATAAAGGAATGCCCAAGTCTTCCTCTAAACGCCCAATAGCTTTACTTAAAGATGGTTGTGCCACATGAAGTTCATCAGCAGCATGGGTCATATGTTCATGCATAGCAACTGTCTGAAAATATTTTAATTGAAGTAAGTCCATATATTTTTCACACTCCTTAAATTAATAATCTTAAAGCTATTAATATAAGAAAAAGTATACATTAATGATTATTGATAATCAAGAATAGAATAAATATTATGGATGTGCAAAAGCCACTTTTGATATAAGGAATTCCTATTACTTTACTAAATCAAAATTGTCAAAATTAAAAATAAAGGAGATAAGCTATGGAAAATAACCTAGAAAGTCTAATAAAAAACTATAAAGGAAATGGTATACCTAAAATTGATATGCATGTACATTATCTACCACAAGCTTATAAGGCTGCATTATTAACTAGAGGAGAAAGAACCCCAGATGGATTTCCAACTCCTAAGTGGGATCCGGAAGTACATTTAAAAACAATGGAGCAGCTAGGCATATCTAGATCAATGCTATCAATTTCATCTCCTCATATTAATTTTGGGGATAGAGATGCTGCTAAAATTTTAGCTAGAAAAGTAAATGAAGATGGAGCAGAACTTGTAAAAAAATATCCTGATCGATTTGGTCTTTTTGCCTCTTTACCATTGCCTAATGTAGAAGATAGTGTAGAAGAAATTCAATATGCAAAGGATATTTTGCAGGTTGATGGTTTTGCTTTACCTACTAATGCGCAAGGAGTCTATTTAGGAAATCCTTGTTTGAATCCTGTATTTGAAGAGTTAAACAGGCATAAAGCCGTGGTTGTTCTTCATCCAAATAAACCTAGTAAGGTTCCTGAAAATGTTGTTGAAGGTTTGCCTATTCCTATGATGGAATTTTTCTTTGATACAACTCGTACTGTAATTAATATGATATTAAAAGGGACATTAAAGAAATTTCCTGATATTAAATTTATCATTCCTCATGCTGGCGCTTTTTTGCCAATACTTGCTGATAGGATTGCTCCTGCAATTCAAATGACACCAGACTTATTTGGTGAGAATATAAAAGGAGAGGCAGATACGATAGATATATATGATGCTTTAAAAAGTTTATATTATGATGTGGCTGGAGTTTGTCTTCCTAGACAATTAGCTGATCTTTTGCAAATTGTTAATGTTGAGCATTTATTATATGGGAGCGATTATCCGTATACACCAAGGTTTGGGAGTATTATATTAGCGGATGCTTTAGATAAAACTAATTTGCTTGATAATAAGCAGCGTCATGCTATCTATCATGATAATGCATTGAAATTATTTTCACATTTAAAAGATGAATAAAATTTATTAGGACATATATATTGTGGTGAAGGGAATGATGGTTAATATGAAAAATAATGTTGATTTCAATCTAGGTGAATATCAATTACATGCTAATCCTAATTTTAATTATCAATTAAACCGAACCTACAACGTAAGTAATGGGAATCTTGATGAAATTTTAGAGCTTGCTAAAAAAATAACTGATATTAAAGCATGGGAAAAAGAAATGATGTTTCTTGCTAAAAAGGCATTAAAGGAAGACAGAATAAAAGATGCTATTGCATATTTCAGAATGACAGAATTTTTTATGTATGACGGTAACCCAGATAAAATAAAAACATATGATAAGGCAATAGAGTTGTTTTATAAATATCATGATGAATTGTTTCAATCTGGAATATTAAAATTTGACCATGTTCAATATGATCAAGGGTATCTTCCAGTAATACATGCGGTACCTGAAGGGAAGTGTGTAGATACAATTTTAATACATGGGGGATTTGATTCCTATATGGAAGAATTCCTTCCTTCGGTATTATATCTTAGGGAAAATGGATTTGAGGTATATTTATTTGAAGGTCCAGGTCAGGGAAATGTATTAAGAAAACAGGGCATTACATTTTCAATTAAATGGGAAAGACCTGTAAAGGCTCTACTAGATCATTACAATTTAAGAGATGTGACAATAATAGGCATATCCATGGGGGCTATTCTGGCACCAAGGGCGGCTGCATTTGAAAATCGAATAAAAAGAGTTGTAGCCTGGAGTGTATGTGTTAATATGCTTGAATTACTTCTTGATGCTGTTTCTACAAAAGAAAAAGAGACTTTAATAAAATTGCTAAGAGAAAATGATAAAGATGCTGTAAATGATATAATGTATAAACAGATGAAGGAGGAACCTTTAATAGATTGGTCAATGCATCATGGTTTTTATAATATGGGGGTAAATAATCCTTATGATTACATGCTTGCAGCAAATAAATATGAATATAGGGATGTTGCGGATAGGATTACACAGGATTTTATGTTACTAGGTGCTGAAAAAGATCATTTAATACGTATAGAAAAATATAAAGATGCTATTGATAGCCTTAAAAACGTAAAATCATTAACATATAGAATGTTCACTGAGAAAGAGAATGCAGCAAGCCATTGTAATACTGGAAATCCTAAATTAGTTCTTGATACTATCATTTCATGGATAAAAACTATTAAAAATAGAGAGCAGTAGTTTTTAAGGTATTTATGGAAAGCATTTTAAGAGTTGTTAAATCAATTAAGGATATAGTAGAAAACAAAAATTCAAATAGAAAATCTATGTCGGACAAACTCAAAGGTGAATTTGAAAAAAACTTTTTATAGAACGGCAGCAGATAAGAAGTTAAGAAAAAAATACTTTAAACATAAAAAAACAAAATTGTAAATGACAATGTAGTGTATTTAGATAATAGAGGAGAACAAAGTCCAGACGGAGGATGTTACCCTTCTTTTTAAGTTTTAGATTGGTAATTTCATAGACTTTTTTAATTTTAAAAGCAACTGATATATAAGTGTATAGATTTATATATCAGTTGCTTTTAAGTATGAATATAATATAGCTAATCAGCTTTCAATTAAGGTATAATTCATGTAGAAAAAGCTTAAAAGTGGCGGCAAACCTTTTGAGATGATGAACTTAACGAAAATTTAGTATGTAACAATTGTGATTTAGCTATGAGGAGGAATTAAGATGGATAAAACAAACCCAGAAAAAGCAATTAAAGAATTGACTATGCTGCTGATGTATTTGACATGAGACTACTTATATCGGATAAGTACAATTAAATACTTCAATGAGTGAATTATCTGAAACAGACATTAAACGATTATACGCAGTGTCAGCTTACTGTGAAGAACGAGTTTGTTAAAATTGTTTAAAACAAGGATTAAGTGTACAATGAAAAAGATGGTTTCCTTTTCACCTTATAGTCGTCTTCATGCACGTTGAAACTGTCATAAAACTTTATAGAAAATAAGAAAGAAGAGTAATACTATGGATGGAACGATACGAAAAAATATCAAAGTAGGAACAAAGGTCCTTGTTGTTCAAAAGCAAGACCAGCGTTCTGGAAAGTTAACTGAAGGTGTTGTGCAAAGAATCCTTACAAACTCAGAGGTTCATCCCCGTGGTATAAAAGTAATGCTTGAGGGTGGAATTGTAGGAAGAGTTAAAGAAATAAAATAGAATTTAAGTATTATGAAGAGCATTCAATCTTGGGGTTGGGTGCTTTTTATTATAACTTAGATTAGTAATTTCATAGTTTTTTTATTTTAATGGCACCAGATGTATAGGGATGAGAGTTATATTGTAATTGCCTATAAGTACGAATATAATATAGATAATTAGTTCTTAGTTAAGGTACTTAAGAAAAGTTTTAAAGTAAGATAAGTTATATAATAGAAGAAAGTATAAAAATAAAGAAAGAAGAAGTGATGAAAATGTCATGTTTGATTAAAGCTTTAGATAACTGTAAACTTGCATTAAATAATAGATTGGTTTTTCCACCAATGGCAACTGGAAAATCAGATAATGGAATGGTAAGTCAGGAAATACTAGATTATTATAATGAAAAATCTAAAGGTGGTTATATATCCTTAATTATTATAGAACATAGCTATATAACACCTCAAGGTAGAGCGAGTAAAGGGCAGCTTTCTATAGCAGAGGATTGCAATATGGAAGGCTTGAAAAAATTAGCAGAGGTTATTCATAAAAATAATTCAAAAGCAATAATGCAAATTAATCATGCAGGAAGTGCAACTAACATAGATATTACAGGGGGATATGAGAATGTAGGCCCTTCAGCTGTAATTAATCCACTAAAGAAGACTGATGTCCCAAAAGAACTTACTAAAGAGGAAATAAAAGAAATAATTGAAAGCTTTAAAGCAGCAGCAAAACGCGTAAAAGATGCAGGTTTTGATGGTGTGGAAATTCATTCTGCGCATTCATATCTTTTAAATCAATTTTATTCACCAATAACAAATAAGAGAACTGATGAATATGGAGGAGATGTATTAGGCAGAATAAAAATTCATCTAGAAGTTATAAAAGCTGTAAAGGAAGCGGTAGGTAATGAATTTCCAGTTCTTCTTAGACTTGGAGCTTGTGATTACATGCAAGGAGGAACAAAAATAGAAGATAGCAAAATAGCAGCCGTAGAATTCCAAAAAGCAGGAATAGACATATTAGATATATCAGGTGGATTATGCGGTTATACTGCTCCAGATGGATCTAAAGAACAAGGATATTTTTCAGAAATTACAGAGGCCATTAAGGAAGTTGTCTCAATACCTGTTATATTAACTGGTGGAATAATAGATGCCAAGGCTGCTGAAAAATTACTTTCTTCTGGCAAAGCTGATCTTATAGGTGTAGGAAGAGCTGTATTTAGAGATTCAATGTGGGCAAAAAATGCAATTGAAAGCTTAAAGCATTCTTGAAGGGGTTGTGCAAAGAATCCTTACAAACTCAGAGGTTCATCACCGTGGCATCAAAGTAATGCTTGAGGGTGGAATTGTAAGAAGCGTTAAAGAAATAAAATAGAACTTAAGTATTATAAAGGGCATTCAATCTTGGGGTTGAGTGTCTTTTTGTTAGAATATAGGCAGTTCTTAGATTATTATATTTAAAATCAAAAATTAGGGAACAATTAATCCATAAAGCTTTGATAAAATTAAAAATCTGCTATACAATATTTATTATAAAATGAAGATAAAATTTCCAATTATAATATATAGCATGAAAGGTGGTTTAGCAATGAAGATTCTTATAGTCGGCTATTTTACAGAGGCATCAAAATTAAATATCATAAGGCACTTTCCAGAAGAATGGGACGTTGTAATTATCCCACCAGGTAAAGAAATGCTGAATCATATTAAAGATTGTCAGGTAATCATACCTGAACATATTAAAGTGGACAGCAGCCTACTATCTATAGCAAAAAAATTAAAGTTGGTACAGACGGGTGCAGGGTTTGATAATGTAGATATTGATGCTTGCACACAGCAGGGTATTTGGGTGGCCAATGCTGCAGGAGTGAATGCACAGGCAGTGGCCGAGCACGTAATGGCACTGATATTATCTTATTATAAAAATATACCGTTTCTTGATGCTTTCATGAAGAATAGGATGGATGAAAATCAATTGGATTATACAGGAAGTGAATTAAAGGGCAAAACGATTGGGATTATCGGCTTGGGAGCCGTAGGTAAAAAAGTAGCTGAGTTTTGCAGGGTTTTTGATATGAATGTGCTGGCTTATGCTAGGAATGCGGCTGTACAGTCTGATGGTTTTGTGAAAATAACGGATTTCGATACTCTTGTAAGCACATCAGATATAGTAAGTGTACATGTATCATTGAATGGACAGACCAAACAGCTGATAAACAAAGAAGTATTCAAGAAAATGAAGAGCACCGCACTTTTTATCAATACAGCCCGAGGTGGGATTGTAAATGAAAGAGACTTGATAGATGCATTAAAAAACAAGGATATTTTAGGCGCATGCCTGGATGTGTTTGAATCTGAACCACTTCCTATTGACAGCGAGCTCAGGAATTTTGGCAATGTGATACTTACTCCACATACAGCAGGCATGCCTGACGGTCTCAAATTCCACAAAAAAAGATATGATTTCTTTGTGAATAATATAAAACGTGTAGAGAATGGTGAAGAGCCTAAAAGTAAGCTAAATATATTATAATAATTAAAAAAGAGTTAATGTTTCTAACAAGGGAGCATTAACTCTTTTTTAAATGATAGAGTTAAATAGTATATTTTAGAGAATTCAAGAGCATGTCTAGAAAAATTTTAAATCCTTAAAAATCATTTGGAGACTATTTCTTCATTTTTTGTACTTGGAATATCCATAAAAAGTCCGTATGCAGTTCTATTTTCAAAAGCAAACTCCAGGTAAATGTTGGCAAATTATCTAATAGCTTCATCACCACTTTTTCCAATTAATCTCTTCATTAATGATGAATTTAGATCATTTAAAAGATAAACCGTCATTCCTATTTTTAGGTCCACTATATTATTGAAATGATTGTATAAAGAAGGATATTTTATACCAAGCTTCTCTGCAAGTTTAGGAAAAGTTACTTGATTAAGACCAATTTCATCTGCTAATGACAAAGCAGCAAGAATAATTTTTTCTTTTGTTAAATTTCGTTTTTGCATGAGTATATCACTCTCCTGTAATTACGCTTCTTAAAAATAGTTTATCATCATATAATATTTTTACTAAACTATATTAATTATTTACAAACTATAAAATATAGTTTACAATTATACTGTAAATGATATTGCGTTTCTTGTTGATATTTTTGATATGAAAAAGACATGAAGGGGAGGATATCTATGAAAATGTGGAAGAAAAATTTATTAGTTTGCTGGTTTAGTATGTTCGTAACGGGAATAGGAATGAGTCAGATTGCACCAATAATGCCTCTTTATATAAAACACCTTGGTATTTCTAATACTTCTTCAATTTCACAACTTTCAGGAATTGCTTTTGGAAGTACTTTTGTTATTTCAGCCATTTTTGCTCCTATTTGGGGAAGTGCTGCAGATAAATTTGGGAGAAAGCCAATGCTTTTAAGGGCGAGTCTTGGTATGGCATTGGTTATAGCTTCCATGGGGCTAGCATCAAATGTATATGTACTTATTGGACTGAGATTACTTCAGGGAGCTATAACTGGCTACGGTACAGCCTGCACTACACTTATTGCAACACAAACTGATAAGGAACATGCTGGATATGCATTAGGTACACTTTCAACGGCAAATATTGCAGGTTCGCTTATTGGTCCGAGTATTGGAGGACTTATTGAAGAATTATTTGGGGTAAAATATGTATTTTTTATAACAGGTGGATTACTTTTAATTGCTTTTATCACGACACTTCTATTTGTAAAGGAATCTTTTGTCCGAGAAGATAGAAAAATACTTACGGCGAAAGAGGTTTGGAGTAGCATTCCGGAGAAGAGCTTAACTATTGTATTGTCTGTAACCTTTTTAATAATAACTATGGCATTGTATACAATTGAGCCAATTGTAACTGTATATGTTACACAATTAAGCAAAAATACTAGCCATATTGCGCTTATATCTGGATTGGTATTTTCAGCTTCGGGACTTGCTAATATAATTGCTGCGCCTAGATTAGGTAAGCTTTCTGATAAAATAGGAGCACATAAAGTTATGTTAATTGCACTTATAGCTGCAGGACTTATTTATATACCACAGGCTTTTGTAAAAAATCCTTGGCAGCTTATGATACTTCGCTTTTTATTAGGCTTAACCTTGGGTGGATTAAATCCGTCTGTAAATATATTGGTTAAAAAAATTACGCCAACTTCTATTACAGGAAGAATTTTTGGTTTTACAACATCGGCAGGTTATTTTGGTGTATTTGCTGGTTCAGTTTTAGGAGGCCAGGTAGCAGCAAGACTTGGAATTAGTTGTGTTTTCTTTGTAACAAGTGCATTACTGCTGTTAAATGCTGTGTGGGTTTATTTTAGATTATATAAAAAATTAACTTAGTATGGAGGGATTTTAAATGAAAATTAAATGGTTTGGGCAGTCATGTTTTATGGTGGTAGCTAAAAATGGTACAAGAATATTGATGGATCCTTATAAGGATGCTTTAGGGTATAAGTTGCCAAAGGAGCTTGAAGCAGAGATAGTAACAACAAGTCATGAGCATAGTGATCATAATTGTATACAAGCAGTAAAGGGGGACTTTGTACACATAAATAAAGTAGATACTTTTTTTGAATATGGTATAGAAATAAAAGGTGTTGAGACCTTTCATGACAAAGTATTAGGAGCAAAGAAGGGCAAGAATACTATATATAATTTTAATGTTGATGGGATAAATATTTGTCATTGTGGTGATTTAGGGCATACTCTGGATTCTAATATTATGAAGGAAATAGGAAATGTAGATATACTGCTTATTCCTGTTGGGGGAGGATATACAATAGATGCTTTTGATGCGGTTAAGGTAATGCAGCAGTTAAAGCCTATAGTTATTATACCAATGCACTATAGAACAAAAGCATTAGGAGTGTTAGGTTTTAAATTTGAAAAGGTTGATAAATTTATATCCGCATCAGAGCTGCCAGCAAGAGAGTATGCAGAACTTGAGTTAGATAGTTCAAATATTAAAAATTATTCAGGAATTGCCGTGTTAAAATATGACTAATGTTTAAAAAATAAAATAATCCAGTAACAGAGTAGTAAAAGCTTATTTTATGTTCCCTCAGCCTCATGGTTTGGGGAATTTTTAACTTATGCATAAAAGATAAAATTGGATAGTTTAAAGAAATTAACTTAAATAAAGCTTTATGTGAGAATAGATACAATGTTCTATTCTCACATAATAAAATTGTACTTTGAAAGTTGAATAATGTGGTGAAGTATAGTATAAAAATTACAATGTTTCTTTTTTATATTTATAAACTTCATCTCCCCATTCACCAAGACCCTGTAAAACAACTATGAGTTTTTGACTAAGTTCTGATAGTTCATATTCTACTCTTGGTGGAATTTCATTGTATTGACGACGAATAATAAGACAGTCGTCTTCAAGCTCTTTTAGGTTTTTTGAGAGCATTAGACTCGATATTCCGCTAACTTTTCTTTGTAATTCATTAAATCGGATAACTCCAGTTTGGGACATAACCCAAATGATTAATAGTTTCCATTTTCCATTTATAATTTTTAAAGCATATTCTATAGAACAGTCTTCCATAAAGATAACCTCCATTACTTATATAAATATTAGTAGCTAAACATTTTTTGCGTACTTGTTAATTTATATGTTACTTAATATAATGAAGTTAGTCAATAGATAATTGACTTGATTTAAGAAGATTCTATATTAAAAGGAGAAATGTGAAATGTCAAAGGTAGTTATTTTCAATGGTAGTCCAAGAAAAAATGGATATACTTCAAAATTATTAGCAGAAGCTGCAAAAGGAGCACAATCTAAAGGTGCTGAGGTTATTGAATTTGATTTAAATAATCCTGGAATTCGTGGATGTCAGGGATGCTTTTATTGTCGTACACATGATGGGTGTGCTGTTAATGATTATCTCCAACCAATGTATGATGCTATTAAGGAAGCTGATGCTATAGTATTTGGTTCTCCAATATATTATTATAGAATTACAGGTCAAGCAAAGGTTTGGTTTGACCGTACATTTCCAATGCTTGGCAATGATTATAAACCAAGACATCCAGGTAAAAAATTTATAACGATATTTGTCCAAGGAAACCAAGATTCTAAAATAGGCGCAGATGGCGTTGAATTTGCTAATAATATGTTAAAAGAATTAGGTTGGAAGTTAGAGGATAGTATTCATTATTGTGGAACTAGTCATAATTCTGATTTGGCAATTTTTAATGAGTTATCTGTAAGAGCATTTAAAGATGGGGAAAATTTAGTTAAATAAATTCCTAATATACAACTATTAAATAAACATAATTGTAGATTGTATTGAATTGTAATAAACATCTATATGGCTAAAATACAGTCTTCTTATTTAGTGAAGTAATAATAAAAACTTAGTGATAGGCAAAAACGCCGTATTATTCAGAAAATGAATTTTACGGTGTTTTTGTGTTTATAAGATAATAATGTTCTTTTGCTATATAGGATATTTTGTAGCCTATCATACAATTAAAAATAAATTATGAAAATATATTGACATTGTAATGTATAAGTGAAATAATATACATATAGATAATAATCACTATTAGATAATAATTTGTACAAGTCATATAAAGGTGTTATGATTAAGTTAATAGGAGGGAAAATTATGAAAAAGTTATTTAAATGTTCAGTTTGTGGATTTATATTTGAAGGTGAAGCTGCTCCAGAAAAATGTCCAAAATGCGGTGTAGGAGCAGATAAGTTTGAGGAGCTTAGCAGTGAAGCTGCTGAAAAAATATATCGTTCAGATAAGACAAATGCAATACACATGGAAATTATAACTTTAGCTGAGAAGATAATAGCTCTTAGCAAGGAAGGTATAGAAGATAACTTAGATCCTAAATGTGTAGCTGCCTTTAATCAAGCTAAAGATGAAGCATGGATTATTAAACAGAGATCAAAGACTGAACTTGCAGGACATATGAATTTAGGCAAGTGGTAAAATATAAACTCTTATTAAAGGCTTGACATTACGTGTGTTAAGCCTTTAATAATATCAGAAATATTTTTCGAGAGGAGAACAATATGGATACATTGAGAAAAGTAATTAAAATAACGAAAGGAGAACCAGCTGTTGATGGTGCAGGTGTAAAACTGGTTCGTGTTATTGGGTATAGTGATGCTGAGGATTATGATCCATTTCTGATGTTAGATGCTTTTGATTCAGAAAATCCTAAAGACTATACAAAAGGGTTTCCATGGCACCCTCATAGAGGAATAGAAACAATTACCTATTTGATTCATGGAGATATTGAGCACGGAGATAGCCTTGGTAACAGAGGAAGCATTCTTGATGGTGAAGCTCAATGGATGACGGCTGGTTCTGGTATTATCCATCAGGAAATGCCTAAAGCAAGTAGATATATGCTAGGAGCTCAATTATGGTTGAATTTACCCGCCAAAGACAAAATGACAGAACCAAGTTATGGAGATATAAAGTATGAAAATATACCTGTGATTGATGAAAGCGGAACAAAGGTTCATGTGATTGCAGGAAACTATAATGGACATAAGGGTGCTTTTGAAGGAAAATATATAAAAGCGACCTATCTGGATGTTGAATTGCCTCGTAATAAGGAATGGCATTTCATAAATGATGCTGAAAATACTTTGTTTGTCTATATTTTCACCGGAAAAGCAATTTTTGATCCCCACAAGAGCGTGAATAATCCAGAAGATTTAGTGGATGAAAAGCAAGCTGTATTGTTCAGTCATGATAATAAATTTTGGATTAAGTCAGCAGATAAGGATGTACGTTTTATTCTTTTATCCGCTAAGCCGCTTAAGGAACCTATGGCTTGGGGTGGTCCAATTGTTATGAACACAAATAAAGAGCTCCAGTTAGCTTTTGAGGAGCTTGATAATGATACTTTTATAAAAAATCAATAAAGATAGTTAAGAAAGCAATAAAATTTTTTATAAAAAATAGCTTATTAAGGTTATAGTAAGCTATTTTTTTATTGCCAAAATTAGATTTATTATAGATATTAATTTATAATAGCTATAATAAATGAATTATTTATAGGCAGATAAAAGGTGATGATACAGTTGTTAAGCAAAATGTTTGGGAAAAATAAAATAGATATAATTCCAATAAAAAAATTAGAGAAAGATAAGAATTGCTGGGGTGGAGATGGTATTGTTTTTTACCTCAAAAATGGGAAGGGTATGCTTAGACAAAAATATGGGAGTAATGATACTGAGGGTTTATCTTGTTTAGTTTATGATAATATTCCGCTAAGTAAATTTCATGGAGATGAGTATTTTTGTCCAACTTGTGAGAAACTAATTTCTGCGGGATATGGGCTAGACAAAACTAATGATCAAACTATATCAAAATTAAGAGAAACTCTAAATCAACCTTTTGTTTCATTAGAACAAGCATTAAAGAATTTAGAGCCACTTCTAGGTCTTCTGCCATCAGGATATTATGCTTTGGCAGATTTGGAACTATTTCCTACAGATGGAGATGGAAAGTTCTTTTGGGCTATAGAAAATAAGCCTACACTCAATAAAGCATCATGTCAAATATATGATGATGGTAATTGGAGTGAAGATAGACCTAAATATATTTTACCAACTCAACCGCCAAGACTCTTTAATAATGATACAGCAGAATTTTATAGAAAGAATGAAAATTATAGAGCAATAGCATATTATTTAGACGGGTATTTATGTGCGTTGCTTGATGGACATCATAAAGCTGTTGCTGCTGCTTTGGAGAAAAGACCAGTAAAAACTTTAGTTATTCTACCTGCAACAGGAGTATTTTTACCTAGCCATAGTAATAAAAGTATTGAAGGTGGTCTAGTTATATCAGGAGAAACAATTTATGAAAATGAACTGCTAAGTAGTTTGAAAAAAGTTAGAGATTCTTTTCCAGACAATAGAATGTCAAAAAGTGAGATGGAAAATTATCTAAGTTTAAAGGATGAAAGCTTTGGAACATATAATTGGTCAGAAGATATTTTAAGAACAAGTGACTATTTTCCTAGTGCATTTACAGAAGCTTGCATTGAATGGGCAGGGGATTTATCTGATTCAAGACTTAATAAAATTATTACATATGAGGAAGCTTGTGATGATAGAACGTTATATTATATTGCTAAAGCATTATTTGAACTAAAAAACCCAAGATTCAAGCAATTAGCATTTTTTATTGGAAAAAATCAATCTTATGTTTCTATATGGAATGAGGTATATTCTTTAATTGCAGAGATTAAAGATGAAGAAGTTGAAAATTTCTTTGTAGAATTCTTAGTAAATGATGAAAAATTAAGGCCAGATATAACTAAAATAGTAGATGATTATTTTAAAGTACAATAAAATAGTTATAAAAATGGAATATAATAAAGTGAATGGTGGCAATATCCATGAAATTGGAAGAAGTACGTAAGATATAGTCTAATAATTTTGTAAAACTTGAAGTTGAGGAGAATTATTTATGGATGCAAAAAAGTATGAAGATTATAAAAATCAATTAGTAGAAAAATTAATGGAATTTCTCAATAAGTTGAACAGTTTGGAGAAAAAATATAACGTCATGGAACAGGAATTTAACGATTCCTATGAGGGCAATCAGATTCCTGAAGAACTGGTTGATAAGGGAAGAAGGATATGGAAGGAATTTAGCCAGAAGAAAAGAGAAATTTTGCGAGAATATTGTACTGAGAAAATTAGCGAAGCATCAAGGATAGGGGGATGTATGGGGGAACCAACACAGTTTTATTTTATTGATAAGGAACACGACTTGCAATTTATAATGAAAACAGAAAAAAAGCTGTTATTGAAATTAACTATGAAGAATGGAAAGGTTCTTGTTTTGGTAAACAATTTATTTTTTCGCCAACAAAAGATGGTTGGAAAATTAATAGTATAAAAGAACGACTTGGAAAAGATGAAAGTTGGTCTAAAACATATATGTAGTTATTAAAGAAGGGGGAATATATGAGATATGAAGTTAGTAAATGGATGTGAATTATATAAGATAACCGACACTGAATATGTTTATTACTATAGGAGCAAAGAGAATTATGGACCGTGGGTTACAGTAAAAAAATCTGCTATGGGAAAGTGGTATTACATTAGATTAAATGATGTAAGTGTATCGGACGAGTATGAAGATTTCGAGGTGTGCATCAATGTGGCTTATAACGATATGGTTCGCTCGAAATATTAGTAGAGGTAGTGATTTTTGTAATGTATTATGGAGGAGTAAACTATGGGATTAATGGAGTTAAATGAAGATAGTATTAGAACGAATAGAGTTGTAATTAGAAGACAATGGGATGAACTAAGACTTGCAGTGGATGCAGCAATATTTCCACTATATTGTACAAGGTGCAATCATCCACAGCCTAATTTATATGTCCATTGTGGTTCTAGATATGGACAGGTTGGAACTGCAAAGTGCTGTAAATGTGGAGGAGAAATCCATGTAATTGACAACGATAATATTGTGAATTCTATTTTTATTAACAATTATCCAAGCAATGAAATTTTCTTTAGTAAACTTTATTTGTTGGATGTAAAATATCTAAAGCAACTTGGAAAAGAACATTTTAATAATATTAAAGCTGCATTGTTAGAACTTGCAGAACAAGATAGATTTATTGCTGTTGACAGATTAAGAACAATTGTAGAAAATGAAATGAATATTTTGACAACAGGTATGAAAAAGTATGTGACAGATGAAAGATTTTTAATTTTGCCAGAGGATATTAATAGGTGGATTGAGGCATTGGAGAATGCTGGCATAAAGCATTTGCCAGTCAAAGAGTGTAAAGAGTCTAGTGATATTAGTAAGAAAAGGGGAGTTTTAATGGGATTATTTGATAAATTAAAAAAGCATGGACAAAAAATAACATCAGAAAATAAAAATATTAAATATACTTCTAATATTAATTTGGGACAGCTTGGTTTCATGGAGCAGCTTGACCGCGACATAGTAGTGATAAGTGATGATGAAAATATTGAAATAGATAGAGCTGTGCATATGTGTATTTCCCAGGAAGCCTTAAATCAAACTTTACAGGAGTTTAAACGGGCGAAGCAAAAAGAGTATCAGTTCATTCAGCTGCCTCTTGGAATGGCAGTAGATAATGTGATTCAGAAGACTTCTTTCGATGCTCTTATAATTCGTGGTCTTACACCACAGGCGCTTATTATTACCAAAGAAGATTTAATGCCTATAAAGGATTTGATTGATTCCTTTTGCATTATGTATGCAGCAGCTAGAAATAGAATTAGTAATGAAAAGGCATTTGAACTCATGAAGGATAAGGTGGTATATATTCTTGGAACATTGCCTACTATTAGCATGAAATCTGAAGGGAAATTTGGTTTTGATATAATTAAGCGAAAAGCAGAAGATGGCGAAGAATATGAATCTGTTAAGTGTTTTTTAACGATGGAAAGTGCAAATAAATATAATGGTGGCAAAAGCGAAATTACTCCAGTAGCAGTTAATCAAATTAAGCATTTCTTTGGTTCTATTATTATTGAGCCACATAGAAATTATTGGGTTGAGTTTAGATAAGTAATCCAAGCAAGCTTGTGGAGTATGGTTGCTTGTAATCTACTGTGTAGGAAAATTTATAAAATGAAAATAACATTGGGTATTTCAAGCACCCAATGTATGTTTATGTATACATTTGTGTAAAAATAACCGTTAGCAGTGGTTGTCAAGAAAAGCAATTGCTTGATTGCGTAGATTATCCCAAGCGGGCATAGACACACCTGCTTTTCTTTTGAGTTCTTCAAATTTTTGATCCAACGCAGACATTTCTGGAACTGCGTGAGAACAATGAGTGCTAATAACATATTTTCCGGCCGGAGTTTTTACCATTAAATAAAGTAACCTCTGCTTTTTTTTACGTTTTTCTTTGTAAGCTTCCTCTTCTCCATCCGGTCGAATCGGATACCCAAGTTTTTTTAGCATTTTATGAGCCTCCGAAGTGGCATCAATTGCCAGACGGATTTGTTCTTTACTTGTGCGTCTTAAATTACAATCTACACTATAGCAAATATATGCAGTTGGCAATATATGCGCTGCATGAGATAAAAGCCACCCCTCCATATTTTGTTCCCATGTCAATTGGTATCCTGTGTTATTAAATGCAGTAATAATGAACTTTTGAAAGTCTGAAGTTAAATGCCCATTTAGACCACCAACTGTCATTCCAACATGAAAAGAGTGCATGCTGATGACCTTACCGTTTTCTCTGCGTCCACCAGTCCCCTGAAAACCAAAAGCAATTTCTTTTTCTGCAGTAGATAGATTTTTTATTTGTTCCGCACAATTCAATGGAGTCATATTGTTTCCTACTAGCACGATATAGTGGCTTACATTGTTTGCTATCTGTTGTAAGACATTCAATATTTGATTATATTGCATTGTTACAAAAATTAAATCATATTTGTCGTCTGTGTTTAGTTTTTCTATTGTATTAACAGAGTCTTTTGTTGTATGCAGCTGACCATAATGTTGTACAACTAGACCATTTTTTTCTATGCTCTGTTTCCAATTTCCTCGTGCTAGAATCGTAACATCATTTTTTCCTTTACACAATTCATGCGCTAGTTCACATCCGATTACTCCTGCGCCATAAACTAAAATTCTCATATAAATCATTTCCTTCTTTCTATAATATAAAATAATAGGAGAATATTTTATTTAGTCAACATGTTTACTATATCGTTATTTATTCAATTTGTCAACATGTTGACTATATAGAAATTTTATGTTATACCATTTATAGTGATATTTTTGCTTTACATAACGAAAAGGTGGGAGATATAAAATGGATTTTAATCATTATAAAAAGGAACTTGAGATTTTAGATGATATGCATCAAGCCTTTAGCCTTCTTTTTATAGCTTTAAATAAAATACAGGTAGAAGCGGATTCACAATTAGAAAGTCTTACTTTAAGGCAACTGATGCTGTTAATTGCAATCGCTCATCTAGAACCGAGGGAAGCAACAATCGTAAATATAGCCAATACTCTTGGAACAAGCAAACAGAATGTAAATCGTCTCGTAAGCAATATGGTTAATGTTGGATATCTTTCTAGTAAACCGAGTGAAACTGATAAAAGAAGTGTAAATATCAGTATCACAGAGATGGGGCTATCCGTAATGCAAAAAAACGCTATCAATTCAAACAGATATTTTCTGAATCTCTTTAAGAGTTTTACAAAAGATGAAATTGCAGCGTTTCGTAAAGCTCTAGAAAAACTAGCCAACCATGATTATATCGATCAAAAGCACTTTGAAGAGAAAGTTGAAATTGATATTGGAAAAGAATCAAAGGATATGGAGAAATTTTTGGAACAGATTAGAGAAGAATTTTTATAAAATCACTAAAATCCAGTTGATATGTTTCATCAAACTAGAAATTAGCATTTAGTACGCTAATATTAGTAAATAAAGGTTGACATAGGAGTAGTTGATGAAGTAGATATAAAAATGATTGAACTAGGCTTGCAGTAAGTCGTTCTGATAAAAATAAAATAATTTATGTAGGTGCAGTTAAGCAAGATAAAGTTAAATATTATCAAAAGACTGGTTTTAAAACAGGAGAATCTAGAAGATGTATGAAGGGCAATATAGGAAGTTCAAACCAGCTTCAAGCTTTAGCAGGGCAATTAGGAATTGAAATAAGCAAATTTAAAATTAATTAATATTGATAGAGTTTAGGATGCATTTTAAATAAAAAATGTAGCAAACTACTCTACTACTTCATAAGATATTTTGAAAACTAATAATAAAAATGGAGTTATCATGTATAATTGTTGTTTCAGGCAAGCTACTCTATATACTAGAGTTGTTTCTTATGGGCGTGGAGATGTAAATGGCGACAAAATACCTGATAATGTGTATTTGACTGCTGTAAAGACGCAAGATAGTCCTTTTGAACAAAATATCACGCTTGTAATTCAAGATGGAGCTACAAGAAGGTTTACAAGCATACCTCTTAAAGCAAATGCAGGCTACGATCCAAAGCTGTTTTTGGCTGATTTTACAGGTGACAAGGTGAAGGATATTAAGATAAGCATTTTTTCCGGCGGCAGCAGTGGATATACTTTTCACTATATTTATTCCTTTGTAAACAATATACCAAAGCTAATCTTTGACTTTGAAGCATATAATGAGGAATATAAATATGATATTACCTTCAAAAATAATTACAAGGTTGAAGCTTTAAGCATGAAAAACAAAGAAAAATACATTATAGATATATCCCTTAGGGACAAAGATTATTTGAATGAAACATATGATGCAAATGGAGTTTTAAAGCAGCCAATAAGCGGTTTTGTAGATCCAATAAGCAACCTTTATCCTGTGGATTATGATTTAGATGGAGTATATGATCTAATGGCCTATCAAAAAATAGCTGGAAGATCTAATGTTGACGGTTTGGGTTATTTTTTGAATATCTTAAAATGGAAGGATAATAAGTTTGATTTATATGATCAGAATGTAGCTATTTTTGGAGTTCAAGTATAGGAGCGTATCCATTTTCCTAAAGTAATATTATAATAATATGGGCTATTCATTTCCCACTTATAGAAGCTGGGAGGTGAATAGCCTATTTAGTTAAAATTAATTTTTGTATTAGGATTAAAAGGTGAAATATATATTCAATAAGAACTATTATTCATTTCTGGTATAACTCTTATTTCGACATAAAATTTCATAATTTCATAATACCTGTATATTAACATATGATTTTTTGCAATATTTAATATTTTAATAATTAAAACTTGTGAAACTTTTGCTAAAAATATGAAGAATTAAGTCGAAAAACATTCAGAGTTGAGTGCATATTTCGATAATAAAGAAATACATATAATTGTATGAATTAGAATGGAGGAAAGAGGTATGAAATTAAGAAATAAGTTTATTATTTTATTTACAGTTTTTGCTATAATCCCTTTAATTGTATCTGGATTTATAATTAATTCAATTGTGCAAAGGTCTAATAAAAGTGATGCGCACACTAGGTTAAATGAGGAATTATTAGTGTCGCAAAAATCTATGGAAGGGAACATAGAAATGCTGAAAAATCTTGCCTTAGATAGTCAAAAGGATGAAACCTTAATAAAGTACTTTAGTAATAATACTTCAACAGAATTGAAGCAGCAAGTATCAGACAAATATGCAGGAGTATTAACTAGATATGGTGTTTTTGCTAATATAGTTTTTATTAGTAGTGATGAAAAACGTTTAACTGATGCTTTAAAAAGTGGGGTTGAAAAGGATAAGTCGCCAATGCCAGACTATTTAGCAAAGGTTAAGAGTACAAAAGAAATGGTGGTTTCTAGTATTAGAAAAAGTAGCAGTACTGGAAAATCCATATTTGCAATATGCGTTCCTATTTTAAGTAGTGATAATCAAATAATTGGATATATCATATATGCTGTGGATCTGGAAAAGTTATCAAATAAATATGTGACTAACATTAAGATTGGATCATCGGGGTATATTTTTGCTATACAAGAGGATGGGACAACTGTAATACATCCTAATAAGAATGAAATATTTAAGAAAGGTTTTCTCAAAATAGATGTTTCAAAAGAAATTCTAAATAAAAAATCTGGAATTGCAGAATATGAATATAACAATATTAAAAAATTGGCAGCATACAATGAAGACAAGTCCATGAGCTTAATATATGTAGCAACTATACCAACATCTGAATTTATGAAAACATCAAAAGCAGTTACTAACTTACTTATAATTATAGTTGGAATAGTTATAATTATTTCAATTGTGCTTGCAGTAGCAATTTCAAAAAAATTTACTGATGGTATTAATGGTGTCGTGAAAGCAATGGAAATTATAGCTACTGGTGATTTTACAATTAAAACAGATATTAAGGGTGATGATGAAGTTGCTCTTATGGGAAAGAGAATAAATAACACAATGGAAAAGTTGAGATTTACCATATCTGGAGTTAAAGAAAGTAGTTCAAAGGTTAGTGATTTATCAGGTAATCTTACAAACAATTCAAAGGAAATGTCCATAGCAGTAAATGAAGTGGCAACAGCAATTGGAGAAATAGCTAGTAGGGCGGTAAATGAAACTAGTCAGCTTCTAGATATAACAAAGGAATTGGAAGAATTTGATAATGACTTGAATGATATATATTATAAAGTTTCAGAGGTTAATACAAGCAGTAAATCGGCAGAAGAAAAAGCGGTAGTTGGAAAGGATTTTGTTGAATCGTTGACAGTATCTATTGATAGTGTAAAAAATTCATTTTCTATGGTTAGAACTAAGATTAATGGTTTAGGGAATACTGTAGGCGAAATTGGGAAAATAACAGATTCGATTAATGAAATCTCAGGGCAAACTAATCTTTTGGCTTTAAATGCGGCTATAGAGGCAGCAAGGGCAGGGGAGCATGGTAAAGGATTTGCAGTTGTAGCAGATGAAGTTAGAAAATTAGCAGAAGAGTCAAGTAAATCAGCAGCAGAAATCATGAATTTAATAAATTTAGTTAGTGGAGAAACCGCAGAAGTTATTGATACTTCAAAGGAGATGGATGAACTAATTGGTGAGCAGGCAAAGGTTATTGGAAAAACAATTGAATCCTTTGATGATATATTAAAATCGGTTCAAGATATTACACCAATGGTAGATGAAACTTATAGTTCTGTAAAAAAGGCAATTAAGGTTAAGGCTACGGTGGTAAATAAAGTTGAAGATATAGTAGCTGATTCCAAAGAAGTATCAGCTTCAACAGAACAAATATCAGCATCAGCAGAGGAAATGGCATCTTCTATAGAAGAAGTTTCTGGAGTTGCTTCACAATTGGATAAATCAGTAGAGGATTTAGTTAGTAAGGTTGATGGATTCAAGGTGGAGTGATTCAAGTGATTAATGGTGTTATAGAAAGATAACATGAAACTTCAAAATTGCATAATCCAAAATTATCCTTACAAACTGGAATTTGAAAGAAAGAGTAGAGAGTAGAGAGCAGAGAGTAGAGTGAAGGATGATTTTTCTCTGCTATGCTTCGAAAAATCTAAAACTTATTGCGCCCAAGGCGTTTAAAATATAGTGTTCAGCGGAGCTGACACTATTAAGTTCTAAGATTTACCTGAGAGAAGCGAAAGGCAAATTCACATTCACTCTACTCTCTACTCCTTATTCTCTACTCTTCTTCAAATTCCAGTTTATTGGGATGAATTTGGCAGTGGTAATTTTAATATTCCAAGTTGCCATCTATATAAGATTGTTAGGCAAAATAATTATTATAATGTATTAGTATTGACAAAATACCTAACAGTGTATATACTTAATAGTGTTAGATAATATTCGGCTCAAGAAGGTGAAAAAATGGATTATGAAAGTTTAGCACATGATTTTATGGAGGTAATGCATCACATGCACGGAAGAAATCCTCAGAAGAGGGTTAACGATTCCTTGCATGGTGAAAATTTTGTACTCTCCTATATTTCAAGCCATGAGGGAAATGTGATTCCAAGTGATATAAGTAATGCTATGGGAGCAACTTCAGCTAGAATTGCAGCAGCACTTAACAGTTTGGAGAAGAAGGGGCTAATTTCACGAAGAATTGATGTTGAAGATCGAAGAAGAATTTTAATTGATTTAACTGATGCCGGAAGAGAGCATGTACACGAGCAGAATCAAAAGATGATGAATTTCGTAACCAATATGCTTAAGTATCTCGGAGAAGACGATGCAAAGGAGTATATCCGGATTATGAAAAAGCTGGCTAATAGAAATCCAGAAGATTTTATATAGTATGCAGTCACGCTGTGTGACTGTATACATTATCATAAATTGCTAACAGTATTAGTAAACAACACTGTTAATAAAAGGAGGAAAAAACATGATTAAATTATTAAAACGTCTGAGAATGAAAGAGTGGATTCAAGCATTTGCCAGTCTGGTATTTATAGTAGTACAGGTCTGGCTAGATTTAAAACTTCCAGATTATATGTCTGATATTACAAAGTTTTTGCAAACACCAGGAAGTGAGATGTCAGACATATTGTTAGCCGGTGGAAAGATGATGCTTTGTGCCTTGGGAAGTTTTGCAGCTGCTGTAGTGGTAGGATTTTTTGTTGAAAGAATTGCGGCTTCTTTTTCAAAGACACTTAGAAGCCTTTTGTTTTCTAAGGTAGATTCTTTTTCAATGGAAGAGATCAACCGTTTTTCAACAGATAGCCTGATAACTCGATCAACGAATGATATTACTCAAGTGCAGATGCTTGTTGCTATGGGCTTACAGACGCTAATCAAGGCACCAATCCTAGGAGTATGGGCAGTTGCAAAAATTGAGGGAAAAGGGTTCGAGTGGACGGTTGCTACTGGAGTGACTCTTGGAATTATGGTTATTGTCATAGTTATGATTATGATTTTCGTCATGCCAAAGTTTAAAAAAATGCAAGTTCTTACTGATAATCTCAACCGTGTAACAAGAGAAAATCTTACAGGACTTAGGGTTGTAAGAGCATATAATGCAGAAAAGTATCAAGAAAAAAAGTTTGAAAATGCAAACGAAGAATTAATGGCTACGCAGCTATACACCAGCCGAGGTATGGCTGTTATGATGCCGATGATGACAACCCTTATGAGTGGATTGTCCCTGGCTATTTACTGGATTGGGGCTTATCTTATTAACGGAGCAGAAGCTATGAATCGTTTGAAACTATTTTCTAACATGGTGGTGTTTTCTTCTTATGCTATGCAGGTATTTATGCCTTTCTTGATGCTTGTAATGATTTTTATCATGCTGCCAAGAGCATCTGTATCTGCAAAACGCATAAATGAAGTGCTGGAAACAGAACCTTCAATTATAGATGGACGTGTAAAGGAAGGAAATAAGGAAATGGAAGGGCAGGTTGAATTCCGAAATGTTAGTTTCAAGTACCCAGGAGCTTCTGATTATGTTCTGGAAAATATAAGCTTTACTGCAAAGAAGGGAGAAACAGTTGCTTTTATTGGCTCAACGGGTAGTGGTAAGAGTACACTTATCAGCTTGATTCCAAGATTTTATGATGCGACTGAAGGTGATGTTCTGGTAGATGGTGTAAGTGTGAAGGAATATACGCAGGAAACTCTGCATAATAAAATTGGGTATGTTCCACAGAAAGTAGTAATGTTTCGAGGAACGGTAAGTAGTAATGTAGGTTACGGTGACAACGGAAAGAAAAAGCCAGTAGATGAGGAAATAAGGTCCGCGGTGAGAATTGCACAGGGAAGCGAGTTTGTAGAAAAAATGGAAAATCAATATGAAGCAGACATTTCCCAGGGAGGAACAAATGTGTCAGGCGGTCAGAAACAGCGTTTAGCCATAGCACGGGCAGTTTGTCGTAAACCAGAAATTTATATTTTTGATGACAGTTTTTCGGCACTGGATTATAAGACTGACCGAGTATTAAGGTCAACGTTGAAAAAGGAAACATCAGGAGTAACTAACCTTATTGTTGCCCAGAGAATCGGCACTATTATGGATGCGGATAAGATTATTGTTCTGGATGAAGGTAAAATAGTTGGTAAGGGCACACACAAAGAGCTTTTAAATACCTGTGAGGTTTATAAAGAAATAGCCATGTCACAATTAAGCGAGGAGGAATTGATATCATGAGTGAACAAAATTTTAAGGATAGTTCAAGTAAAAGAGGGACTATGGACAGAAGAGTAAAAAAACCGAAAAGTTTTATGGAGACTATGGGTAAACTGGCAGGGTACTGTAAAAAATATATACCAGCAATATTGATTGCATGGATTGCTGCTACGGCTGGAACGGTGCTGCAGATTATCGGACCGGATAAATTAAAAGATTTAACCAATGAAATTATGAAGGGTCTTCCAGCAATGATAAAAGGAAATCAGGTGATTGGAAGTATTAATATGAATGTGATTTCTAAAATTGCATGGACACTGGCAGTGCTTTATGGTATTTCAATGCTTTTGAATTATTTACAGAATATGATCATGGCAAAGGTAACCCAGGTTATTTCCAAGAAGATGCGAACGGATATTTCGCAAAAAATTAATCGTCTGCCGCTTAAATATTTTGATTCAACTAGTATTGGAGATGTCTTGAGCCGTGTAACAAACGATGTAGATGCAATTGGGGAATCACTTAATCAAAGTATTGGTACACTTATTACTTCAGTTACAATGCTGATAGGTTCTCTTGTTTTGATGGTCTATAGCAACTGGATTCTGGCATTGACTGCTGTAGGAGCAAGTGCTTTTGGAATTGTTTTTATGCAAATCATCATGAAAGGTTCACAAAAATACTTTATGGAACAGCAGGAAGCCTTGGGCCGTATCAACGGTCATATTGAAGAGGTTTATACAGGACATAATGTTGTTAAGGTCTATAATGGAAGCAGTGAAGCTAAAGAAATCTTCGAAAAGTACAACACAAATTTGTATGGAAGTGCGTGGAAATCTCAATTCTTATCTGGATTAATGATGCCTCTCATGAGCTTTATGGGAAACTTCAGCTATGCAGCAGTCTGTGGAGTTGGTGCAGCACTAGCTATGGATGGAAAAATTACCTTCGGTGTCATTGTAGCATTTATGATGTATGCTAAATTATTTACACAACCACTGTCACAAATGGCAATGGCAATGACAACTTTGCAAAGAACTGCAGCAGCAAGTGAACGTGTTTTTGAGTTTCTTGATGAAGCTGAATTGAAAAATGAGTCAGAAAAGCAGAGTAAGCTTGCTAAGGTTAAAGGAAATGTTGAATTCAAGAATGTTAAATTTGGATATACACCGGATAAGACAATTATTAATAATTTTTCAGTTGATATAAAAGCAGGACAGAAGGTGGCAATCGTTGGACCGACCGGAGCAGGAAAGACCACCATAGTAAATCTGCTTATGAGATTTTATGAACTTAATTCAGGAGAAATATGTATTGATGGTGTTCCTATTCACAAGGTGCCAAGAGAAAATGTACATGAGCAGTTTAGTATGGTATTACAGGATACCTGGATTTTTGAGGGAACCATAAAGGAGAATATTATATACAACAAGCAGGGAGTTACAGAAGCAGAGGTAATAAAAGCATGTAAAAGTGTTGGGCTTCATCATTTTATCAAAACTTTACCAAATGGCTACGATACTATGCTTAATGATAAAACAAGTCTTTCAGAAGGGCAGAAACAGCTCATTACTATAGCAAGGGCAATGATACAAAATGCTCCATTATTAATACTAGATGAGGCTACAAGTTCGGTGGATACACGTATGGAACGAATAGTACAAGCAGCTATGGATAGACTTACCGTTGGAAAAACCTCCTTTGTTATTGCTCATCGTCTGTCAACAATAAAAAATGCAGATATTATTCTAGTAATGAAGGACGGCGATATTATCGAAAGTGGAAGCCATGAGGAACTGCTTGCAAGAGAAGGCTTTTATGCAGAACTATATAACAATCAGTTTGAGGCGGCGTAATTTATGCATAGAGGTAATTTTTTTCTGCTTACTACGAATTATACAGCATAGTTCTCTAGGTTTCTAGAAATATTATTTATGTTTACCCATGACAGATGGAGTTGTCAGAACGGTATTTGTGCCTGCATTCTCATTTTCTTAATGTCTCTTTTTGGAGGACTTCCAAAAAAGTTTGAGTAATCACGACTAAATTGAGAGTCACTGATATATCCTACCAAATGGCAGGCGGTAGTTGCATCTATTTGGCGAGATAACATTAAATGTCTCGCTTCATGGAGCCGAAGGGATTTTTGGTATTGCAGCGGGCTCATATTAGTAAGTGACTTAAAATGCCGGTGAAATGCGGATGTACTCATGTTTGAAAGCTTTGCAAGGGCTGCAATTTTTATTGGCTTTGCAAAATTCTCATTCAGCCAGGAAATTGCTTTTGTAATCTGTTGTGATTCGGAATTTGAGAAACCAATTTCAGCGATATGATCGCCGATGGGACTGCAAAGTAGGCGCATTAAAATTTCGTCAATTATGAAAGGAGCAAGAAGTTTTGTATCTTTCGGGCTCTTTAATAATTGTAGAAGCCTTGAAAAAGCACTTACAATATTTATGTCAATATCAGTGAAATAGTTAACATTCATTTTTTGTGCTTTAGGTAAACCGTGTGGGTACACTTTGGGGATAAGAGAAGATATTCTTTCAGGATTAAGCTCCATTCTTATGCCAAGATAAGGTCTTGAAGGACTAGCTTCTATGGTTTGAAGAGTAATTGGCATAGCAATGGGAACAATATGCATATGTGTTCCGTCATTATGATATATTTCATTTCCGATTGTAACGAGAGTAACACCTTGTAGTGCTATGCCTAAAGATGGCAAGTAAAGGCTTTTGACATTCTTAGCACTAGGATGTGAAAACCGCCCTACATATAGACCAGGGATATTAAGAGGAAAGCCACCATCTTTAGGAGTGAGATCTTCTATTAAATGTGTAAGTCGATTTATTTCAAATGAAAGCTCATCCTTGGTATTATATGGAGTTGAGCCTGATAAGTGTTCATTATTTATGGCCATGTTTAATGAGTACCTCCTCGGTATGATTTTTAAATGTGAATATGATTTTTATATTTTTAATTATATCATGGTAGGATTAAGAAAATATATAAATTGAAGCTGTTTCTATTTATGAAGCAGGATTAGGCAAAAAAACAAATTTTAATAGGCAACCTCATGAGATTAATTTGTCCTATAATGTTTCTAGAGTTCAAAAACATAAGCATTGATGCAATTTTATAATTTTATTATGATTTTATAATTATTCAAGGAGGAATTTTTATGCAAATTTTTGTAACTGGAGCAACAGGTTATATTGGTTCAGCGGTTGTACAAGAACTAATTCAGGCTGGGCATAAAGTGATTGGCTTAACACGTTCAAAAGAGGGGGTCAAAAAATTAGAAAATGTTGGAGCAGAAGCACTGATTGGAACGCTTAAAGATACGGAATGCCTTTGTAAAGGGGCTTCCATGGCAGAAGGTGTCGTTCATTTGGCCTTTTCACATGATTTTTCAGATTTTGCAGGATCGCTTGCAGCTGATTTAAATGTAATTAACACAATAGGTGAAACTCTTATAGATACTGGGAAACCATTTGTGACCACTGCTCATGCTAATGGGGATGCATCGGATAAGGCTACATTAGCGTTAGCTGATAGAGGAGTTCGCTCTGCTGTCATTAGTCTTGCGCCTTCAGTACATAGTGATGCGGATAGCCATGGATTTATTCCACGACTTATAAGTATTGCACGCTCAAAAGGAGTATCTGCATATGTTGAAGATGGAACTAACAGATGGCCAGCTATTCATAGACTTGATGCTGCTAAGCTTTATCGTCTGGCAATTGAAAAAGCACCTGCCGGTTCATATTTTACTGGAAGAAGCGAAGAAGGAATTCCTTTTCGTGAAATTGCCAGTGCTATCGGAAAACACTTAAATATTCCAGTGGTAAGCATTTCGCGTGAAGAAGCTGATGAGCATTTTGGATTTCTTGGTGCGTTGGCTGCACTTGATTTTCCAAGCGTAGCGCCGGGAAACTCTGCACAAACAAAAGAAATTTTGGGATGGAAGCCAGTGCAACCAGGCTTGATTGCAGATTTGGAACTAGGTCACTATTTTAGCATGTAGTGTGCTGCACTACAAAAGCATGCTATTAGAGATACTCGAAATGGGTATCTCTTTTTAGATCTCAAAAGGGTGTTCAATTACAAAGACAAGACTCGAAGTGGCAGGCTTTATGCACATTAAAATAAATATAAAGATAGGCACTGGTAGAAATATTGGTGCTTATTTTTATTTGTAACTTAAACAAAATATTACAGAATTAATATGAAAAATCCAATTTACTATATATTATGACTGCCTTCTTTCTTAAAATGTTTTTGAAAGGAGGTTTTAAAATGTCGAAAATTCAGGACATAGAAGTAGAAATACAAAGATTAAGAGAAAAGTTGACAGAACTAATTGAACAAAAAGAAAATCTGCTTAATCCAGAAGTTATCGCTGCAAGCAAAGTACTAGATTCTAGTCTAAATGAATACAGCGAAATAATTAGTGAAAGAGTAGAAAAGTAGCAAAAAGAGAGGCCAAATAGGCCTCTCTTTTTGTATAAAAAATTATCATCCTAATATATAATTTCTTAATTACTTGAGAAATAAATTAATCTCCCATTTTAATTATAGCATATGAAATTTTTAAATAACAGGCTTATAATTTGTGCTTATTGTGTGTATCATAGGAACAGATATCACTTTATGAAGAATTGTTTGTTATGATCGAGTTAATTCCCCTGAAATTTACTATAGAAAACCTATAAAAAATGCTGTTCATCAATTTTTTTAATTCTATAGTGTTATGCATAAATATAAAAGGAGTGTATCAGCATGAATGACAAAAAAGATGTTTTAGATAGTGGTCCTTTTTTTCATGGTACTAAAGCAGAACTAAAACTTGGAGATTTATTAGAACCACAACATTTATCAAATTACCAAAATAAAAAATCTAACTATATTTATTTTACTGCAACGTTAAATGCGGCTAAATGGGGTGCTGAATTAGCGACATCTAAATCAAAAGAAAGAATTTATATTGTAGAACCATTAGGTGAATTTGAAAATGACCCGAACTTAACTGACAAAAAATTCCCTGGAAATCCGACACGTTCATATAGGTCTAAATCTCCCTTGAAAATAATAGCCGAATTAGGTTCATGGGAAAGACATTCTGATGAAGAAATAAATCATATGCTTTCATTTTTAAAAAAGTTAAATGAAGAAGGAAAAAATGTAATATATGACTAATCCATAAATATTTAATTCGCGGCATTGCAAGTTTTATTTATGTTGTAAAATCAACATTATTCTTCACCCTAGGATTCTTGTTTAATTCTCTGTACCAATAGGGGATAGAAATATACTAGCATGCTTATAATCTCCTATACAATGGTTATCTAGTTCCGTCAATTACTTTAACTGTACTGATGCCCTTATACTCAGGTTTACCTAACATTGCTGAACCAATTGAATCCTTAATTAGCTGTTATCGATCCATTTGTACATAACGTATAAAACTACTGTTGAACCTAGCACTTAACCAACACCTCCCCTTACTCAGAACTTAAATCCTACGGAGTTGGGGAAGAGGTGCAACCTTATGAGCAAGAAGAAGCATCTCCGTCTAGGAATAATAATGCAAAATGATGTAGCTAGGCAGATTAGAAGCTATTTATTTAATGTTGAGGATAAGTTTTCTTATAGTCCCATTAATCCTTTCTATAAATGTTCACAAAAAAATAGTATAATACCCCTTGTCATATTATATTGTAAAGGGTGGATGGAGAACAAATGAGTGAAAACAAAAGTTTAACTTCATGTAAAGCATGTGGCAAAGAAATTGCAAAAGGTGTAAAGAAATGCCCTCATTGTGGTAAAGACCAAAGAAATTTCTTTATGAAACACAAAATAATAACTGTAATATTAGCACTTGTAATATTAGGCGGTATTGGTTCGGCAATGGGCGGAAATAAAAATGCTACAACATCTACGAATACTACTGATACGAAGAAAACTGAGAAAAAAAAGGTAGAAGCAATCACTGTTTCAGCTGTTGATTTAGCTAAAGCCTATGAGGACAATGAAGTAAATGCAGATAAGAATTATAAAGGTAAAACAGTTTTAACAAGTGGTACAATAAATGATATTGGTGTTATTGCTGGACAAACTTTTATTGTACTTTCATCAGGAAAAGATTTTGCAGTAACAAATGTTCAATGTTTCTTTAAAGAAAAGGGAGAAATTGATAAAATATCAAACTTGAAAAAAGGCGATACTGTTACAATACAAGGAGTTGTTGATGGAAAGTCAATGAATGTTGGAGTTAATAACTGCGTATTAAAGTAGTTATAGCTTAAAAACAAAATATAAATTATAACATTAAGATAGCATTGACTATAACAGGTTAGTGTTATTCTTTTTTTTATGCTGTTTTATCTGGGAAGTGTATAACCAAATAAGGATGATTTCTTCTCCACCCTCACTGTGCTCTGTACTCTGTCAGTTGTGCTCTAAGTCAAACCATAATTTAATAGCATAAATTTGGTATTGTGAATTTAAATCTTTCATGTTGTTTATCTATATTTAAGGGTTGCTTGTTTAAATTTTTAGTAAATGTTAAATATAATGTAGATCGATGAATAATGTTGAAAATGCTGCACTACATATATATACTATACTAAAGGAGTGATAAAAATGGCGGAAGTAACAATGTGTCAAAGTTGTGGTTTACCGTTTAATAAAGAACATGCACATTTCATAGCAACAGAGCCAGATGGAAGTAAAAGCATTTATTGCACAAATTGCTATAAAGAAGGAAAGTTTATTGACCCCAATATATCTATGGAAGAAATGATTGAGCTAATTGTGCCTGTTTTGGGAAAAGCAATAGGCGAAGAAGAAGCAAGAAAAGAAATGACAGCGTTACTACCAACTCTTAAGCGGTGGAAAAAAGCATAATTTACGTAAACCTTAATATACAAATTTAATGGACGATGGTATGTGAGGATACTCCTTTGAAACCTTTATTCGAATTATTTTATAAGGAGAGTTAATTATGGAAAATGAAAAAAGAGAGCTATCACTAGAAAAACGTGAAGTATTACTCAAAACATTGCAAGCCCGTTTTGAGAAAAACATAATCCGCCATAAAGGTCTTGAATGGGATAAAGTAAAAGCAAGGCTGGAAGCTAACACTGAAAAGCTGTGGTCCCTTAATGAAATGGAAGTAACTGGTGGTGAGCCAGATGTTGTGGGTTATGACGAAACGACAGGTGAGTACGTTTTTTATGATTGTTCAACGGAAAGTCCTAAAGGCCGCAGAAGTGTTTGTTACGACAATGAAGCGCTGGAGTCAAGGAAAGCAAATAAGCCGAAAAATAGTGCTGCTCATATGGCGGCTGCTATGGGAATTGAGCTTTTAACAGAAGAACAATACAGGGAGCTTCAAAAACTTGGAAGTTTTGATATGAAAACATCCAGCTGGCTTAAAACACCTTCTGAGATTAGAAAACTTGGAGGTGCCATCTTTGCAGATTTTCGCTATGGCAATGTTTTTGTGTATCATAGTGGTGCCGAATCTTACTATGGTGTAAGGGGATTTCGTGGTTCAATCTGGGTATAAATTTTGAAAGGGAACTAGTCATTAAAGAGCGAATTAGTTCGTCATAAGGTATGCAATATACAATTATAAATGTTGGTAAAGCCTTGAAAAGTAAAACAAAAATTGTGGATTTCAAAGGTTATGCCTCATTTTCACTAATGAAATCCACAAATATATTAGTTTATCAAAAGAAGGTTAAATATTGCTTTTTGTTCTAGTTCTATAGGGTCTGAAGAATGTACGGATTTCTTCTGCTAGAAGTTCAGGTTCTTCCATGGCAGTAAAATGTCCACCCCTAGGCATTGTAGTAAAGCGCTTTATATTAAGATTACGTTCAGCCCATTCCTTGGGTGGCAACAATATATCAGCAGGGAAAAGAGCCATACCTGTAGGTACTTCTATATGTCCCATTGGTGGCAAAGAATGCATGTTTTCATAATATATACGCGCTGATGATCCTATTGTATTTGTAACCCAATAAATCATTATATTAGTAAGCAATTCATCCCTGCTAAACTTTTGCTGCAGCTCACCATTACAATCGCTCCATGCATAAAACTTTTCAATAATCCAAGCAGCCAAACCTACTGGTGAGTCTGAAAGTCCATATGCAAGAGTTTGTGGTTTTGAGGATTGAATAGACATATAACCTCCTTCATTGGAAACCCATTCAATGGCACTTTTTTTGTATTGTAATTCGTCTTCTGAAAGTTTTGTATTGTCCTGTGAAGTCATGAGCTCTCTTATAATACCAATATCTGTTAGGTGAATTCCAATTAAAAGTTCTGGGTGCTTTAGTGCCAGATATCTTGTAACACCGGAACCAACATCACCGCCCGCAGCAGCAAATTTATTATAGCCAAGTTTTTCAGTCATTAGTTTTGCCCAAATTTCAGAAATGCGGTAGTTGTTGACGCCACTATATTTAGGGCTGCTGGAAAAGCCGAATCCGGGCAATGAAGGGACAATTACATCAAAAGAATCTTCAGGCTTGCCTCTGTGATTAGCGGGATCAGTAAGAAGAGGAATAATCTTTTGGTAGCGTATGTAACTGTCAGGCCATCCATGAGTAAGTATAATCGGTATAGGATTAGGCCCCTTACCTCGCTCGTGTATGAAGTGAATATCTATTCCGTCAACATTGCAGCGGAATTGAGAAAAACGGTTTAACTCTTTCTCTTGTGAGCGCCAATCGAATTTTTCTTTCCAATAAGAAATGAGGGACTTCAAATAGTTTATTTCAGTTCCTCTTTCAAAGCCTAAGCCTTCTAATTCATCAGGCCAGCGAACATGCTCCAGCTTGTATTTTAAATCATCAAGTATTTCATCAGAAACTTTAATATGGAAGCGTTCAATGCACATAATGATTCTCCTTTCGTATAAATTATGGGAAATATATTGAGCATAACTTTTGTTCAGTTATAGATAATAGTTTAGCATTAATAAATTATGATACAATGTTATAAATGAAGCTTTTAACTATACTATTTGTTAATGGAGGGCTTTTTATGCCACAAATGGATCGCCACAAGAACAGGAAGGTATATATTGAATTTGTTGCAAATGAAGGTTTTGTAAATTTGCCTTATAATGAACGTTTTACTATAACCTTTATTACAAGTGGAAGTATAAATTTAAGCTTGAATGATCAGCAAAGAAAGGTTGTGGCTCCAAGTATTCTTTGTTTATCTATGGAGGATAAGCTGCAAGTTTTTGAAAAACACAATGTATCTGCACAATCATTTTCTTTTCACCTTGATTTTTTTAATACCGCTCATTTTTCTGAAGCACAGGGGTATCTGTCAACCAGTTTGAAAATAGAAATGGGTCTTTCACTTTTTAAAAAAGATAATATTCATACTAATGTGTATACTGTAAATGAGAAGGTTTATCCAAAATTATATGAGTGGTTCTTTGTTATGGGAACAGAAGTATATGAGCAGAGTGATTCTCTTTGGGTGTGTAGAATAAAAAAGTATTTGATACAAATATTAGGGTTACTTGAAGAGCTAAGTATTCATAATGAAGAAACACCTGTTAATTTGGTTTTGGAATATATACATACAAATTATTCTGATAAAATAAGTTTAGAAGATTTAACAAGATGTGCTCACTTGAATCGCGTGTCCCTAAATAAATTATTCCAGAGCTTGTATGGATGTACAGCAATGGGATACTTATTGTCATATCGTTTAAAAGTTGCAGAGAGTCTTTTAACACATACAGGTATGAGTTTAAATGAAATTGCATATGCTGTTGGCTTTGAATATGATACATATTTTATTAAACAATTTACAGCTAAAAGAGGTATGACTCCAACTGAATTTCGAAATAGTTCACGAGAGTTTGGAAAGTGCCAATAATAAAATTCTGGATCATTTGAAACTTATGTATATAGATTTGTTGTTGAGTTATGATTACCTAATGTTGGAACAACAATTTGGAGTGCAGTATTTTTAGTTATTTTCTTTCATTACAATTAAAAAAGCTTGTATGTTAATAAAAGAAGAGGTATTATATTTCTTACCTGGGAGAATATTAAAATGTAAAATAAGGTAGGCGGACTTAAAAGGAGGGGATTAATATGGAATATAAAAAGATTATAACAATTAAAAGCAATCCATCGCTGGAAGGTATGGCACTTATGGTTCCAGATGTAGTGTATTCTAATGCACATGGAGTTGAATTAAAAATGCAGATTTTTAGACCATGGTCAGATGATACTGCAAAAGAAAAACCTAAATATCCACTGATTGTTTTTGTACAGGGAAGTGCGTGGAAATTTCCAGATGTTTATTATGAAATACCTCAATTGGCTCAGTTTGCAAGGGAAGGCTATGTGGTAGCTACTTTAACACATAGAAATAGTGTGGAAGGCCATCCATTCCCTGCATTTTTACAGGATATTAAGACGGGTATCAGATTTTTAAGGAAACATGCATCGGATTACCTAATAGATCCAGAAAGAGTTGGAATATGGGGAACTTCATCTGGCGGCAATACTGCATTACTTGTAGGCTTGACAGGGAATGAGGATCGTTATAAAACAGAAGAATATGCGGAGTATTCAGATAGCGTTAAAATGGTAGTTGACTGCTTTGGACCTGCTGATTTTACTAGTGTGTTAAAAAATTTAGAATATATGGATGATGAGTCTAAGAAAATTTTTGAAAGCCTTAGAGGAGAAGACACAAAAGAAAATATTGAAAGACTCATGGACATTAATCCGGTAAATCACATAGAAGAGGGAAAGGAATATCCTCCATTTCTTATTCTTCATGGAAATAAGGATACTGATGTTGAATTTTCTCAAAGCGAATTAATGTTTCACAAATTATCTGATGCGGGTTATGATGCAACTCTTGTATGTGTTGATGGAGCACCACATGAAGGGTCATTCTGGAGCAGAGAGGTTTTGGATGTAATAAATAAATTTATTCTTAAAAATCTGTAAGAATTGCTTTGTAATATATAACAGACTTGTAATTTATTACTGGTCTGTTTTTTTAGTACAAAGTAATTTCTATTTGATTAAAAAATTGAATATACTTAAATATATTAAAAGTTGTTGAAATAGAAAGTGAAATTTTGCATTATTTATGGTATAATACTTTGGTATCTTATTGCTGTAACACTTTAACGAGTTAATATAGTAAAACGCTTTGCTAGCATATAGGATATGAAAATTAAGAAAATATAATCTTAGCGTAGCCGCTAAAGAATTGATTTTTTAATATACTTGAGCAGAAGAGGTGGCAATTTTAATGATGGGGAAGTTAGATAAAAAAGAGCAAGTAGGGGAATTACAAAGAAATTTAAAAACAAGACATATGAATATGATTGCTATAGGAGGTTCAATTGGAACAGGACTATTTTTTACTAGTGGTAACACAATTAGCGCTGCCGGACCAGGTGGAGCAATTGCGGCATACGCCATTATGGGTATTCTTGTATATTTTTTAATGACCTCCCTTGGAGAAATGGCAACAATGATACCAAGCTCCGGTTCTTTTGAAACTTATGCATCAAAATTTGTTGATCCAGCATTAGGCTTTGCACTAGGATGGAATTATTGGTTTAACTGGGCAATTACTGTTGCAGCAGAGTTAGTTGCAGCTGGATTTGTTGTTAAGTTTTGGTTACCTAATACGGGAACAACCATTTGGAGTGTAGGATTTTTAGCTATTTTATTTGGTTTGAATTTATTATCTGCAAAAGCATATGGTGAAGGAGAATATTGGTTTGCAAGCATAAAGGTCGTAACAATTATTATCTTTCTTATTGTTGGTGTGCTTATGATATTTGGAATTATGGGAGGACATTCGGTAGGCTTTAGCAATTGGGTACTTAAGGACGGAAAAGGCAATTCTGCACCCTTTGTAGGTGGCGGAGTTGCAATATTAATGAGCTTTTTAACAGCAGGTTTTTCCTTTGCTGGTACAGAAGTAGTTGGACTAGCTGCCGGTGAATCCGAAAATCCAGAAAAAGATGTGCCAAAAGCAATAAATTCAGTTTTTTGGAGAATACTTATTTTTTATATTGGTGCAATTATTGTTATTGGTTTTATTATCCCTTTTACTAATCCTAATTTACTTAAAAATGGGGTATCAGAAGTAGCATACAGTCCGTTTACTATTGTATTTAAAAGATCTGGTATTGCTGCTGCAGCTTCAATAATGAATGCAGTTATATTAACCTCTGTTCTTTCTTGTGGTAATTCAGGACTTTACGCAGGCTCTCGTATGTTGTATGCTATGGCTAAACAGGGAAAAGCCCCTAAAATGCTTGGAAAGATAAACAAAAGAGGGGTTCCTATAAATGCACTTATTTTTACATCAGTTATTGCATCAACAGCTTTTTTTGCATCGCTTATAGGAGACGGTAAGATATATTCTATTCTTTACAACTTATCGGGAATAACAACCTTTATAACATGGCTTGGAATAGCGATTTGTCATTATAGATTCAGAAAAGCTTATGTTGCTCAAGGCAGGAAACTTGAAGCTTTAAAGTATAAAGCCTTGTGGTATCCTTTTGGTCCTATACTTGCAATGATACTTTGCACTGTGGTCTTATTTGGTTCTAATATATGGATATTTCAAGCTAAAACCTTCAGCTTTTTTGACTTTATAACCAACTATGGAAGTATTCCTTTGTTTTTATGTTTTTATTTTGTGTACAAGAAAATGCATAATACAAAGATAGTTTCTCTAATGGAATGCGACTTTGAAAATGCAGAAAAAAGTATATAGATGGTGTGAAAGATTGGAATTTGAAAGAAAGAGTATAGAGTAGAGAGCAGAGAGTAGAGTGAAGGATGATTTTTCTCTGCTATGCTTCGAAAAATCTAAAACTTATTGCGCACAAGGCGCTTAAAATATAGTGCTTGGCGTAGCTGACACTATTAAGTTCTAAGATTTACCTGAGAGAAGCAAAAGGCAAATCCACATTCACTCTACTCCTTACTCTCTACTCTTCTTCAAATTCCAGTTTATAGGAATAAATTTGGTATTAGTAATTTAAAGCTTCCAGCTTGTTCATCTATAATATAGATTCGAGTAAAGTTCATTAAATTATTTTTTGTAATAAAATGAGCTACAAAGATTCATGCCTAAAATTCCGCAGGTACGGAGGAATTTTTTTCTTGCACCACTGTGGGTGCGAAGTAACAATGCTGAAGGAACGATTCACGGCATCTTCAAAAAAATAGCAAGTCCATCTAGTGGCTAATTTTGCGTAATATTTCGTCAACTGAACCCGCTAAGACTGCCTAGTATTAACGGAACCATTTTTCTCATATTACACAAAATTATCTCACAATATAGACTTGCTATTTTCTTTCAGATGCCTAAAAAGTCCTAATAAATCTTGGTTCAAAAATCATAAAATACTTAAATATTTCAATTTGTTTGAGCATTTTTTCAGCGAGTAAACATGCACGAGGTTTGGGCTAATATAAGATGACTAATACAAGTTAAAGAAGGATAATGGGATTACATCCTAAACCCCGTATATGATCGTTATCCTTCTATACCTCAAGCAAGCACTCGCTTAGAATCGCCACTGAGATTTATAGGACTTTTTTAACGCGACGAAGCATCGTTACTTCGCAACTTTCTTCTGGTTCCATCTGGCTCGACAATTACTGTATTATCTAATGTAGCCTTAAGATTTGCTCTAAAACCTGCAATATATTCTTTTCTTAATTTATCTCTTTCAGCTAGTTCTTCCTCTGTAAGAGGGCCTGTCTTAGCTTTTTTTGCTAATTCGTTGATACGTTCAAGTGCGCTTTTCTCCATAACATTCATCCTCTCTAAGGTTTATCATATACTAATTTATTATATATGAAGCTCACATTAAATCAATACTTTTTGGACAAATAGATTTAAGTTTTTGGGTAATAGTTATTTATATAAACTTCCATCTTTTGCTATGGACAAATTATCTATGGCTCCTGATCCACCGTTCTTTTTCATTGATATACTGTATAAACGAACACTATAGTATTTTTTTCCGTTTTCAGTAAATGAGCGGAATACAGTAGCAGCTATATCACCATTAGCAAAATTGGCATATCCATCACCGCTTGGACCTTCTGAAACACTGGCTACTTTATTATTTGCTCCTAATTCGTGATTTATAGCTGTAATTGTTGCGTCCTCAGGTGTATAGTTATCCTCTTCATTAGAACTGGCAACTGTACTTTGGTTATTTGAGGCAGCTGGTTTAGTATCAGCACTACTTTGTGAGGAGACATTTACATTTTTTTTCTGAGTTTTTTGTACTGCACTTGTATTAGAAGTTTTATTTTCAGCATAAGAATTACCGCTGGTTACTGCCAAGTCGGTACTGCTTTTTTTGTTACTGTCAGTTTTTGAAGGAACACCTTTGTTTGAAACATTTGTAGTAATTTTAGGTTTTGAGTTTGCAGTCTTAATGCTTTTTATATTTGTGCTTTTAGCATTAGTTAAAACACTACCACCTATAACACATGCAGCTATTACACCAGCTAATGTTCCAATTAATGTTCTTCTTTTAAATTTAGTAATCATAATAATCCTTTTTTTTATCTCAGACTTACTTACTATTGAAGCCTCCCAAGGCCTTATCTTAAAAGCTGAAACAAGTGAGGTTAAATTAATAATTGCATTACCATACTCTTTATGGGCATCGTCTTTTATATAGCTTAATACTTTGGCATCACAGGCTATTTCAGAATCTTGTCTTAGTCTTTTAAATGCAAAATACAATATTGGATTAAACCAATGGATAAGATTTAATACTGTGACTGTCCAGTTTATAAGAATATCTTTGCGTTTAAAATGTGCGAGTTCGTGAATAATTATGTATTTTATTTCTTCATTCGTTAATTTCTTCGTCATGTACTTTGGTATTAATATAACAGGAGAAATTAAACCAGTTATACATGGCGTACTTACGTTTTTGGATTCTTTTATCTGTATATTGCGGTTTATTTTCATTATTTTTTTACACTGTTTTAAGGTGTCGCAGATATCAACGTCTCTAAAGGGCCTTTCTAATTTAATTTTAGAACAAAATACTGTATATACAGTTAATAGATATACAGCACCAACAATTAGAACAATAATCCATGCTATGCTTAATATGTTCAAAATATTTTCATGGCCAGCTTGGATATAACTATTACTAATATTAAATTTTGCATAAGCAGTTGTAGTACTATTTATAGCTTGAGTACTATCCAAATTTGTAAGGTTTTTTGGAACATGCTTATAAATATTTACAGTGTTGTATATGCTAATTGGACTGCTTAAGGAATAAGGCAATAATAATCTAATAATAACAATAAACCATATATAATAGTGCCAAGCTGTACTGAGCTTATTTTTAAATAATAGCTTTATAAACCATATAATAATAGCTGCTGCTGATGCCATAGCGGACAGCTTAATCGTCTGAAGAAATAAAGAAAAAATCATATGCATATTTTATCAATTCCTTTACTTCATATTTTTGTTTTAATACTTCCTCTTTGCTTACAAATGTAATACATATTAAAAGACTACACTTGCGGAAGAAATTTGTCAATAGTTGAAGCAGTTTATCTAAAGGCGGTTGTGAAAAACATAGGTATTCTTTTTTACGAGCCGCTCATGAGGCTTCATGCACGGTATAGTAAAATTTATAGAATACCTTTTTTCACAACCTCCTATAGTGAAACTATTAATTGGAGAAGTATGTATTTTATATGCGAATTAATTAAATAAAGTAAAAATTAGAAGTGAAAATATGCAATTTATATTATAATGAAAATAGATTATATGAGGAGGGTTATTATGAAAACATTACTTTTTTTAGCAAAAGGCTTTGAAACAATGGAGTTTAGTGTTTTTGTTGACGTCATGGGATGGGCAAGAAATGATTATGGATATGATGTTGAGGTTGTTACCTGTGGCTTTCAAAAGCAAGTTATAAGTACCTTTAATATTCCTGTGTTAGTTGAAAAAACAATTGATGAAATTGATGTAAATGACTATGATGCATTGGCAATTCCGGGTGGATTTGAAGAATATGGTTTTTATGAAGAAGCCTATGATGAAAAATTTTTAAAGCTTATTCGTGAATTTGACAAGCAGGGTAAAATAATTGCAACTATATGTGTAGCTGCACTTTCTGTTGGTAAAAGCGGAGTATTAAAGGGAAGGAGAGCCACAACATATCATTTAAAGGGTGCATATCGTCAAAAACAGCTTAAAGAATTTGGTGTAAATGTAGTAAATGAACCCATTGTTGTAGATAAAAATATTATTACCTCTTACTGCCCAGAGACTGCACCGGGAGTGGCATTTAAGCTTTTGGAAAAATTGACTTCTACGGAGCAAATGGAAATTGTTAAAAGAGATATGGGTTTTGACGAAGAGTACAGAAATTAGTTATTAGTTTAAAGCCACAAACTTGTTTATATACAGAAAGTAGGTTATTTTAATGATACTTTTGAATAATATTAATAAGAATCTAAAGGAAAAATTAAATAGATTACTAAGCGATTGTAAAAGATTTGATATTACCATAGAAAGTATACTGGACGAAGAATATAATAATATAAAAATTTTTGTAGATAACCTTAGTTCTTCCACAATAATTGAAATTATTCAAGTTTATTAGCTCAAAAATTGGGATATGACTATATTGATGAGTATAGTATATATTATAGATAAACAAGCTTAAATATTTAAATTGCTAATACCAAATTTATCTTGGTAAACAAGACCTTGACTTAGAGTACAGAGTACTCTGTGTTCTTTGATAAATTAATTTGATAATGTTTTGAAAGGTGACTTGAAAATGATCATTAGAAAGGTAAATGATTGTGACATAGAATTGATTGCTAATTTATATATTAAAAATTGGAAGAAAACATATATAGGGATGCTGCCAAATAAATTTTTGAATAGTTTAAAGGTTAGCTATGGAATACAAAAGTGGCAGGAATATCCTAGAAAAGAACGGCATATGATTTTTGTTGCATATGAGGACGAAAAATTTCTTGGTTTTTCTGCCTGCAAAGAAGATGATGAAATAAATCATTGCTTATATTTAGATTCTTTACATGTATCTGAAGATTTAAGAGGAAAAGGCATTGGCACCAAATTACTTAACACGGTAGGTAATTATGCTTATAAAGAGGGATATAAATGTATGAGCATTTGCATTGTAAAAGGAAATTCAAATGCTAAGGGTTTATATGAAAAACTTGGTGCAAAGCATTATAAAGATTTTATTGATTACTTTGGCAGCACTAAATCCAATTCAGAAAAACTTATTTGGGATAATTTAATTTCTTTCAGGTAAATTTAAAAATAATTATTAAGGCGGGTGATTTATATATGAAGTTATTTTTAACAAGTAATATTGGTGGGATACAGGAGGAGAAAGGAAGGAGAGTTCCATGTGCACTGGATTCTTCAAATCATTTTACAAAGCTTCTTCAAAAATATTGGAAAGCAAATTCAAAAATTCTCATTATAAGCTCTGATCCAGAGAATGAAGAAATCAATGATAAATTTAAAGCATTATATGAAGCAGCTTTTAAAATAAGTGGATTTTCATTATCTCAAATTGATGTTTGCGATAGGAGAAATGAAAACAAATTTGCGGATATGTTATATGATTATGATGTATTAATACTTGCAGGTGGACATGTACCTACAGAAAACAATTTTTTTGTTAGACTTCGTTTGAAGGAACTAATTAAAAGTTATGATGGTATTGCCATCGGCATAAGCGCTGGAAGTATGAACTCCTCAGATGTTGTCTATGCACAACCTGAACTAGATAGTGAAGCAGTCGATCCAGAATATAAAAGATATCTGAAGGGATTAAATTTAACGAATATAAGTATTTTACCACATTTTCAGCGCGTAAAAGATTTATCAATAGGTGGACTTCGCGTTTTAGAAGACATTTCTTTACCAGACAGCAAAGTAAGACCCTTTTATGCATTAGTAGATGGTTCTTATATTTTTGTAGAAAATAATAAAACTACATTGTATGGTGAAGCATATTTACTTAAGGATGGGACTATTGAGAAGGTATGTGAGAAGGATAAAAAGATGTTACTTGACTAGAGAGATAATTTGAAGCATGGGTGTCGCACTAAATGAGAAGGTGGGATAAAATGAATGCATTTTTCACTGTGATACCAATTATACTTATTAGGTATGGGCTTTTGAGCATATTAAGCAAAGAAGCACTTAAACGTGCAAGCTTATTTGCCCCGGTAATGGGGAAAGAAAAAGTAGCATATTGGGTTTATCAGATTTCAACCGTTCTTATGCTGCTATATTTGTTATTGCTTAAAATTAGGGTAGACTCTGATTGGTTTTACATAGGTATAATAATATATAGTTTAGGAATTATTTTATATGTAGTATCTATGATAAATTATTCTAAGCCTAAAATAAATGGAATAAATTTAAATGGATTATATCGAGTATCCCGTAATCCTATGTACATTGCATATTTTATTTATTTCTTAGGGTGTGTATTTCTAACTCAATCATGGATATTGCTTGTGCTATTAATATGTTTCCAAATATCTGCACATTGGATTATTCTTTCAGAAGAAAGATGGTGCATTAAGAAATTTGGAGAAGAATATATAAAATATATGAATAGAGTAAGACGCTATATTTAAAAAGAGTGATTAAGCTTTGCTTTTTCACTCTTTATCTATCTTTAGCGTTCTTAATTTTAAATAAGTTTCCTTACCCTTTGCCCAATTTTTTAAATTTATTAGTCTTTCGCCATTATCCCCATGTTCTTTATTGTTGAAAGCAGCTTGCAGTTTATTGCATGGTAGATTTGGACAATGTCCACAATGATTATATTCATTATTAATTGAACATTTAGCAATTGAGCACTCTCCCCAAAATGGTTTGCCTTGACAGGCTTGACAACCAGGACAGCTTGTTTTTTCCTTCCATTCGCATACCCCACAATATGTACCGCACATTCCAATCATTTGCTTATCCATACACTTCATCCCCCTATGCTTAACTATAAATTTATGGTTTAAGTATAACATTAATTTAAACATAATGTATGTTTTTGCATAAAAAGAATAAAAAATACAAAGGTAACCTTAATTTAAAACAAAATTAACAATTAAGGAATAATATTGTAAGAGTAGACTTGGACATAAATGGTAAATTATCATTAGTTGTGCATTGAACTTATGGGGGTGTTGTGGATTTCAAAAAATAAAAATAGTAGTTTTTCAAACTTTGTGGAAAGGGGAAAATTATGATGAAAATAAATAAGCTATTTATACAAGCTTTGATCATTGTATCCTGCATTATCATAGGAACGAGTAACGTACATGCAGATACTGCAGTGCAAGAGGATAAACAGGGTACACAGATAACTTCTTATAAGACAAGCCTATCACCTACTATTGACGGGGATTTAAGCGATGCCATATGGCAAAACAGACCTTTTACTCCCTTAGCAAATAGATATAAAAACGATGGAGAGAGCTTAAAAGCAGATTTCAAAACTGCTTGGGATGACAAGTATTTTTATGTAGCAGCAAATATGAAGGAAAAAAACATAAAAGATGGAGGAACCATATGGTCCACAGATGAAGTAAGTATTTTCATAGATGCAAATAACAGCAAAACTCAAAGCTACAAGGTTCCCTATGATGTGCAAATAGGAGTAGGCTATGGAAGTACAGAACCTGTATTTGCTTTTGGTGGAGGAGCTTCTGGAAGAGATGCTTCTAAGATTCAAAGAGCCTGCAAAAAGACAGCTGATGGATGGTCTTTAGAGGTAGCTATACCTTTTGAAACTTTAGGGGTTGATCCTAATAAACAGCAAGTAATGGGTTTTGACATAGCTGCAGATACTAACGATGGAACTACAAAATTTTGGAGTAATACAGAAACTACAGATTCCTGGAGATATACTTCAGGCTTCGGCACTTTAATACTTTCACCAAGCACCCTTCAAGATAAAAAGGTAAGCGTATCTGGAATAACCTTAGATAATAATAATTTAAGTTTATATAAAGGACAAACTGTAACCATCACGCCTACTATCCTGCCACTTAGTGCAAGCGATAAATCAGTTATATGGACCTCCAGTGATAATAATGTTGTAGCTGTAACAGACGGAAACGCACCAGAATCCTCTATGAATGACATATCAAATAACTCAGCAATATTGACGGCTAAAAATTCTGGTACTGCAACTATTACAGCTGCTACTGAGGATGGAAGCAAAACTGCTGTATGTACGGTAACAGTTTTAGATGGAAATGGAACTGATGCTAATGATGATGTGAAAATCGATGTAACAAATGAAAAAAATGTTGCTTTAGGACAAAATGCGTTAGTCTCTGTTTCAGCTCAAAACAATAGCTATAATATTAAAAATGCTACTTTAGTAGTGGCTCTGTATGACAGTCAAAATAAAATGATAGATATAGAAACCTCTAGTGATTCTATAGATCCAGAAGGTACGTCTTATTTAGCTGCAAGCGTTAATATACCTTCTACGGGAAAATATACGCTTAAGTATTTTGTATGTGATGATTTGGAAAATTTGACTCCGCTTAATACTGCGGTAGTTAGAACTATTCAATAAGTAAAGGATGGAGGTAAAAAATATGAAAGGCTGCAAATTAAAAAAGAAAGTACAAGCTTTAATCTGCATGGCTGGTATTTGTGGTGTTGTATTAAATACTGGACTTAGTGTACATGCAGCGGATAACACTTCAGATTCAAGATTAAGAATGTCTTTTGCTGTAATGAGCGATGTTCATAATGATGACGTAAAATTTGATAAAGCTTTAAAGGATATTCACAACAATATAGATCCTAATTATAGTGCTCTTGTGTTAAATGGAGATATAGCAGATGAAGGAAAGCAAAGTGAATACAATAATATTAATATGGTGCTAAAGAATGATGCAGGGATTATTCCTAAAACCGTGATAAAAAATATAGGGAATCATGAGTTTTATGATTATAGTAAAGGTGAAAATACAGAAGATGATTCAAATCAATTTTTGGCCTTAAGCTTAAATTTTGAAGGTCAAGTACATCCCTATCACGATACCTGGGTAAACGGATATCATTTCATAAGTCTTGGCTCTGAAAAAACTTATACGAAAGATATGAGAGATGACTGCCAAGCATACTTATCTGATGCACAGCTTAATTGGTTTAAGAATGCCCTTACAAAAAATTATAGAAAGGGTAAGCCTATCTTTGTGTTTATACATCAGCCTTTAGATCATTCCTTTTTTACAACCTATGATGATTGCACGCAGGCTATTCAGCAGGATGCTGAGGTTAAAGCAATTTTAGCTAATTATCCAGAAATAATACTTTTCTCAGGTCACACTCACTATTATCTTAATGACAAAGATCCAAATAAAAAGAACTTTCTTCCACATCTGCCAGGTGTAGATAAGGGATTTGCAATGGTGGACAGCAGCTCTGTGCATAGACCAGTAAATTATGGTAATAGCGGAGCACCTTATACACCAGATAAGGAAAAGGATGTGATTGGGTTAAGTCAAGGATTATTTGTACAAGTATACAATGACAAGGTTGTTATAAAAGGAAGAGAGTTTTCCAACAGTACCTGGATAGATGGCGCTAATTTTGTTGTTAACTATGACAATCAGTATTTAAATCAGTAATATGGAGGGGTGTATATGAATAAGAAAGGCTTCACTTTTGCATTTTTAGTTTTTGCATTTATGCTTGTGGGATTTTGTTCTAGAAGAGTTTATGCAGCAGACGCAAATTCATCAATAGATATTTTAGAAAAGGCTAAAGATCAAATTGAGTTTAAAAATCTTGATAATTTAGAGGAAAATTTAAATCTTCCAAGTATGCTGACTGTTGATGGAAAAAATGTTTATGTGTCATGGAAATCAGACAAGGAAAATGTTATTTCAAGCAGCAGCGGATATGTTAATAGGCAAAATATAAATGAGCTTGTTACCTTAACAGCTACTTTAAAATGTGATTCCTATGAAGATACAAAAACCTTTAAGGCAATAGTTCCGGCTGAGGAAAGCAAAGCAAATTTATTAGACCTTAAGGTTGTAGATGTTAACACCATAAAGCTTACCTTTGATGATGTGCCTTCTCAAGACAAAGAAGACTATGTTGTAAGGTTTTACGGCTTGGATGAGGATAAGATTATTCCCGTAAATGCTGTAAAGGTAGATGGCTTCACGGCAACCTTATCTGTAGATTTATCAAAACTTGCAGGAGAGCTTGTAGTGAATGATTTACCTGTCAGCGATTTAATTAACTTTAAAGATGTTGCTCCCAGTTCTTCAGGCATAAAATTAACTCTTGTTAGCAGTTCAAATCTGGAACTTGGTAAGATTGCAGATATTACTGTTCATGCTCAAAACAATGCAAGGTCTGCAGAGGAGGTACCTATTTGTATAGCCTTATTTAATGCCGATAATAACAGCATTGTAAAATACACTTATTTGTCTAAAACAGTAGGGGCAGGAGACAGCTGCAAGTTTAGCGGAAAGATTAAAATTCCTGAGACCGGCAATTATTATTTAAAATATTTTATGATAGACAATTTGGACAATATGAAGCAGCTAGAGCCCTCTGATGCTATAACAATAGAAAAAATAGTTCATATAAAAAATTAAATGAAAAATATATGAAGGAGGAATATATTTATGCAGAATAAATTGTTTTATAAAGCTGCAGCAGCTGCATTAGTAGTGCTCATGAGTCTTTCAATATGCGTACCTAAAGTACAGGCTAAAGTTCCGTCTAATTCCGTAACTAAAGTACAGGCTAAAGTTCCGTCTAATTCCGTAACTAAAGTACAAGCTAATTATGCACCTAAGGTTCACACTAATAATTATACTAAAAGTGATAAGTCGAATATTTTAGCAAACCATAATGAAGGCAATGCAGCTGCTTCTTCAATTAAATTAGCAGGTACACCATCTATAGCAGTATCTAAAAGCCAGGTTACAGCTAATGATGCCTCAGAGACAATAACTATTACAAATGGAAGTACTCATAAAGATGCTTGGGTTGGACTTTATGAAGAGGATCAAACACCGGGTGAAGTTGGATCTATGTGGTATTGGTACTTACAAGATTCTACTAATGAGGAAAAATATTTAGACATTCAAAATGGAAATGGAACAGCTAATATAGATTTAAATTCAAATCCAAGTAAAAAGGTTCAAGCGGGAAAAACCTATAAGCTAGTATTATTTAAAGATGACAAAAATGATTATGTAAGTGAGGCTTCTGTAACCTTTGAAGTAGTTGATAAGGTAACGCCTAAAATCAACCTTTCAAAGACTACCAATATTAATACAGGAGAAACAATTACTATGGAAGCCTCTTGTTTGGAGGTTAATAGCAGCTCCTGGGTAGGCATATATAATCAGTCAGATGCAGTGGATGCTAGTATCGTTCCGATTTGGAAGGAAAACTTGAGTGATTTAAGTGGTACAGGACTTAATTCAAATGGTGATGGTAATTTCAACTTGGATCTCAGCAAAGTAAGCAATTTAAAAGCAAATTCTAAATATAAAATAGTGTTGTTTAAAGATGCGGCGACTGTTGAAGCTGAAGAAAACTTTGATACTGATTTAGATTTATCAAAGACTACAGCAATTACATTATCAGAGAGTAAAGTTACAATGAATGACAAACTTAATATTACTTTTCAAAATGGAAAGTCAGATGCGTATTTAGGTCTTTATTCAAGCAGTGATAAGCCTTCTGAAGGTAACTCAAAGCTTCCAAAAATAAAATTAAGTGATATAGTTCCTTCAGGCAGCGGAACGTATTCAATAGATTTAAGTACCTTCAAGTCCAGCGGAATTGATTTGGCACAAGGAAGCTATAATATAATTGTGTATGAGGTTATAAATGGTACTTACACCATTGAAGGCTCGGCAAGCGTTAACGTAATTTCTTCTCCAACTATAAAGGTCTCAAAAAGTGTAGTTGAAGCTGGGGATCCAACGGAGGATATAACTATTGAAAATGGAAGTACTGAGCCTGATGCCTGGGTTGGACTTTATGAAGAGAATCAAGTGCCGGGCACTGTAGGTTCTATGTACTATTGGTATTTAAGAGATGCAAGCTCTGGGGCAAGGTATTTAAATATACAAAATGGTAATGGTAAAGCTACTATAAATTTAAACTCAAATGCAGATAAAAAAATTCAACCTGGAAAAACTTATAAGTTAGTTTTATTTGATGATGATAAGAATGATTATGTAAGTCATGCCAGTGTATCTTTTCAGGTTGTAGATAAAATAGGGCCAAGTATTACCCTTTCTAAATCAACGGGAGTGGGCTTACAAGAAGCTGTAAATGCACAAATTAAATTTGCAAGTGTAGATTCAAATGCCTGGGTTGGGGTATTTAACCAAAGTGATGCAGCAGATGGAACTAAAGCTCCACTGTGGAAGGATACCTTGAGCAGCTTGACTAATGGAACTTTATTAAATGCAGATGGGTCTGGCAGTTTTTCTCTTGATTTAAGTAAAATAAGTAATTTGCAGGTGAATTCTAGCTATAAATTAGTGCTTTTTAAAGATGGAGGAAACTCAAATGTTGTAGCTAGCACAAATTTTGATACAATGCTTCCCTCTATTAAATTAAACTCAGCTGATTATAATTTAGGAGACAAGGTTACAGTTAATGTAGCAAATGCAAGCTTAAATAAAAATGCCTGGGTAGGAATTTATCATAAAGGAAAAGTTCCAGGACAGGATGAAGCTCCTATATGGTATGAAAGTTTGGCAGATCTTAACATTGTAAATGGAAGCGGAAGTTTTGCTTTAGATACTCTGCAGTGTAATTTGAAGGCCGGAGAAGCCTATTCCTTAGTTTTATTTAAGGATGGTGCTTTTAAAGTGGATTCCAGTGTAGATTTCAATATTGATGGAGGGCAGCTTTTAAGTAATGCAACTTTAACAGGAATAGAAGTGAACGGTAATATATTAAGTGACTTTGATAGCAGTACTAATGTATACAATATTAAACTTCCATATGGAACGACTCTAGTACCAACTATAGCTGCAATAGCTTCAGTAGTAGGAGCAAAGGTAGAAATTACAGAGGCACCTTCTGTTAATGGTACAGCTGTAATTAAAGTAACAGCCTTAGATGGAAAAACTACAAATTCATATACTGTAAATTTTAGCGTAGATACCAAAGTGCCAACTAATCTTAATGATGCAAATATAGTTAATGTAAGAGTAAGTACAGCAGCTAATAACAATGAGGTTACTGTATCAGGAAACATTAACACAGGTATTGGTAAAAATGTTATACTAAAATGCTTAGATCCATATGGCAATTTAGTAAATTTAGATGAAACTAGTAGTTTAAGTAATGGCAGTTTTACTTTTGATTTTACCACCGATGATGTGCAAATTGGTAATTACACTCTAATGATTGGTGGAGATGGGGTACAAAAGCCATGTCAGCAGGTTTTTTATTTTATAGCTCCATGGACACCAACACCAACTCCAGCTCCGGTACCACCACCAGGAGAAACAAGACAGGTACCTGTTGTGCTTGGAAATGGGGGATTGCAAAATACAGCAGTACAAGTTAACGTTACAAGAAGCACAGATGTAGATGGAAAGAATAAGGATACTTTAGAATTCAGTGAAGATAATGCGAGTGTAACAGTACAAAAGGCTTTAGAAACCAACACAAATGCAGCAGCAATTGATATTACAGATATACCAGGAAATAATGCAGATAAAATTGAAATAAATATTCCAAAGGAGTCAACGAAGCTGCTTGGTGATAATAATATTTCTTTAGAGGCCGATACAGAAAAGGCAAAGGTAGAATTGCCAAAGGAAACATTAGCAGCTCTTGAAGGTCAAGATGCACAAATTCAAATTAATGAAGTAGAAGATAGCAGCCAGGTTTCACAAAACAATCAGACGGTTCTTAAATTGGCAGCAGGCTCTACAATAATAAGTGCACCTATTGAAATTAAAGCTAATTATTCAGGTTTAACAAAAATAACAATTCCATTTAAAGCAGGAGAGCTGCCTTCAAAGGATAAGCTGGACAAATTCCTTTCATCTTTAGCTGTAGTAATAGAGCACAGTGATGGAGAAAATGTAGTTGATAAGGGAACTATAGTTTATGATGAAAAAGGAAATCCAATAGGAATCTCAATATGGGTGGACAAGTTCAGTAACTTTACTACTGTAGAACTTCCAGAAGATTATTTTGATGGAAAGACTACATACATCCCATATAAGGTGGCACCGGATAAAGTATGGAGTATTAAATTTTCAAAAGAAGCAGATAAAGCAACAATAACATCTGAAAATGTATATGTCCTTGATTCAAAAGGAAATAAAGTTGACATAAATATAAGTTATGACTCAAGTAATTTGCTAAAAATTGCCCCGGTAAATAAATACACTGCAGGAGAGACATATTCTTTATATATTAGTAAAAAAGTTACTTCTAAAGATGGAAAAGCGTTAGTAAATGCTTTGAAATATAATTTTACAATAACAGAATAAAATTATATAGTGAAAAAATGAAGGAAAGTTTTCAATTACTGATTTTAGAGGATGACATTTTTTAAGGGAAGCCCTGTGACTTCTCTTAATTTGCCACTTGCAAAAAATTATAATAACAGATTAAGATACTTGGATAAGCATTTAAAGTATTCATCACTGTATCTATAAAAACTTTTTTCTTTAATCATTTGCTGCAATTCTGTTTTAGTAACCCACTTTATATCCTTTACTTCTTCCTTCTGCAATTTTATATCCTTCAAATCAACATCTTGTTTTAAAACATAAATATCACAAAACTCGTTACTGCTCTTACGTTTATATCTTGTAGGGCCTTTTAGGTTGTCAGGATTAATGCAAATACCTATTTCCTCTTTTAGTTCTCTAATAGAAGCCTGCATACTTGTTTCTCCCGATATTACTTTACCACCGTGCACAGCCCACATATCTGGTGCAAATGTACGGTTGCTCTGACGCTGCTGTATTAAAATCTTATTATGGCTGTTTATAATCCATACATGTACACTCAAATGGAATTCGTTTTCTTCTAATTTATCACCTTTCTTAACTATTTTGCCTGTTGGATTCCCAAACTTATTAAGCACATCCCAAAACTCCATGTAAAATCCTCCATTCCTCGCTATATAAATTAACAATCAAGTTTATTAGTATGTAAAATCTTATAATTGTAAAATAAATTATGGTTAATATATGCTGTAAGTATAACACTAATTTCAAGATAATGTATATATTTCGAACAATACTGGTTTTTGCTTAAAATAGGATGATTTTGATTACAGATACACCATGTTGATGACGAAAAAGTTGGATATATAGAGGTATTAGAAAATTGTAAACCTGACATTAAGATTAAAGTTAGGATATATAATAGCAGGAATGAGTGATAACAGTAGTCCACATTCAACTATAAATTATAGTGAAAAATTATACCATAGGATTTAGCATAATTCTATAATAAAAATAAAAGCTATTATTTAGTGATAAGTAGGGAAGAAATAATCAGTTTAGAATGAAATGTATCATAAATAATAAAATATTGAGGATCACCAGATGATGGAGGTGACCTTTTTTTTAATGCCAAAAATAAATTTAATGAAAAGTATATGTTGATAGTTACCCAAAAGTTAAATATACACCAGAGGAAATAATTAAAAAAGCTGAAAGTAAATTAGGTTCAGATTTTGGAGGGTATAATCTTATATTCAATAATTGTGAATACTTTGCTAATTGGTGTGTAACTGCTGTAAGGCAATCAAGTCAGAGCTTAAATGTAAATCCTAATGATGATAAAAGAGATATTGTTGAAAAGGAATAGATAATATATTTAATTCATTAATAAATTAGGGGATAAAATGTATAAAAAATTTAAGAGTGGGAGATTGTAAAGAAGCATATTAGAGAGGAGATACCAGTGAAACGAGTATATATGATGTTATTGAATCAATTTTAAAAATTGGTAAATTTATTGATAATATCTTTGATAAATAGGTATATTAAGCTTGGATTGTAAGTGAATATATTTACATAAAGGTATAAATTTGATATAATTGATAATAATGATAAAACATGTATAAGTTAGGAGCGCTTTGAATGGAAAAATGTATAGTAATATCGGACGGTGATAAGTTAAAAGCAATTAGGAAAAAGTATAATTTAAAACAAGATGAGATTTCGGGAAAAGATATAACCAGAAATTTAATAAGTGAAATTGAAACTAATAAAGCAAGTATAACTAAAAAAACAGCAGAAGTAATTATAAAAAACTTAACTGAATTAGCAAAGCAAAAGGATTTTAAAGTTACTGAAACAGTTGAGTATCTAATGGAAAATCAAGTTTTACAGGCGAATAAGGTTCTTGATGATTACATAGAAGAACTGAATACATTAGTAATATCTAAGGATGGAAGCTTTATAGAAACACTGAAAAAAGCAGAAGTTTTTTTAATTGATTGGGATATTAAAGATAAAAAATTAAAGATATATGAGTTGGCAGGAGATTATTTTTGTAATAATAATGAGATATATAAAAGTGTTGTATATTATGAAAAAGCATCAGCATTACTTAGTAGAATGTTTTTGGATAAAGAGCGGCTAATACTTTCAAGAAAGTTATCCATAGTTTATGGACGTATGGGGAACTATGAAAAAACTATTGAATGTTGTGAATTTGCATTAAGTTGTTTTCAAGATATGCCATTAAAAGATAAGGTTATTCTTAGATACAATAATGCTTTGGCGTATAAGCTTATTAATAATTTAGAATTGGCAATGAAAAATATTGATATATCAGAAAAATTAGTTGATAAAAATGATGCAATGTACATTAAGATTTTAAATAATAAAGGAAATTGTTTTTATGAGATGAAGCGTTATGAAGAAGCTATTGGTGTTTTTAATGAGATTTGGAGATTAATTGATAAAAATGAAAAGGATAAATGTTTGATTAATTTAATAAATATTGTTAATAGTTACTGGTATTCAGGAATGAAGGATAAATCAATTGAAAGTTTTAATGCTGTAATTAAAGAGCTGCCTAATTTGAATAATAGTGGTCTATGTGTAGCAAATATTTACTTTGAGATAGGTAAGATATACGCAAGGCTAGATAAATTTGATTTGACAGAAGAGTATTATTTAAAGGCATTAGATTTTTCTGAGAAACAAAAAAATTATGTTTTGGCAAATAATATATTAAGTCATTTAATAGAATTGTATACAATTACAAAAAATGGTGATAAAATGGATAATATAAAGGAAACAGCATTTAGGCTAGCTAATGTACAGTGTAAAGTTAACAATGACATTATGTATAAGCTTATAGTTTTTTATACTGAAAATAACAAAGCTATAGCAAATCAGGTTGCTAAATTTGCTTTGAATTTTTAAATAAGGGGGAAGTTGTATTATGTTAAAAAAGCATTATAAAAAAGCAATAGTAATATTATTTCTTGGTATATTTCTATATTCGGGATTTTTGTTTATGCATTCCAATATGAAAGGAAATTTATGCAATATTGACTATCCTTTTCAAGCACTTTATCAATAGCTTGTATTTACATTATAGAGTGAATATTAATTAGGATTTAAGGTATATGGTACAATCATTAAAAACTCTTATCTTATAAAAGGGATAGGAGTTTTTATTTTGCTTATGATTAAGATATAGAATAATTAAGCTTATACTTATAATATTAAGCAGATGATGAAACTTATAAAGATGATTAAAATCAAAGCAAAAGTTAAATAATAAGTTGAATTACACTTAAGAATTGTTGAAAAAGAATCTGAAAAATAATATAATTATAGTAATAAAGTATATAAATTGGAAATTTAGTTAATAAGTAAATGATTTAAATATCACGTACCTTAATTTTTATATAAAAGAATAGTATAATTAGGGAGGACGTAAATTTGTCTAGAATTCAAATTGACATTAGCAAGGTTAGAAGCT